>JANXQZ010001157.1 GCA_025353235.1 Bryobacterales bacterium | reverse complement strand
GGTGGAGGCTGTCAATGCCAACAATTCCTTGTTCTACTATATCAGTGCGTACGATCCCGTGAGCCAGGGCTACGTCTACGTTCCCGTCGCCGACTTCGTTTTTCCGAATTTTTTTGTTTTGTCCGGGCCGGGTGCGCCATTCGACTTGACCGGAACCCTTCAATCGGCGTTCCAGACCTCGGACAACTATCAGTGCGGGACTATTATCGGTTCCATTCCGGGGCTAAACCGTGGTCTTGGGCGGACTGGCGTATCCCGAGCCCACAAAGCACCCACATTCTCGCTTCCGACGAGTTTGGAGGAATTCGTGGTGAACGGCGTGCGTTGCCGCAAAGGTACGAACTGACGCTGGGGCTGCACATCGTGAATCAAGTGCGACAGAAACCGATTGAGGTATTGTAATGCGAACGATCATCTTGCTCTTTACGATGAGTGCCCTTATCTGGGGCCAACATGGACATGTTGGGCTCCCGCGTTGCCCAACCAGAGGGATTGGCGCCCGTGGAGCCACGACGGAGGTAATGCCGTGTTCACTCCATTTCTCTATTCCTGCATCGAATTTGCAATTTGCCCAGGGGTATCCGAACCTTTTGGTGACCAGCGCCAGCCCAAGCAGCCTTATCGTTTCGGCGTCCACCGTAAGTGGAGGACCGTGGCTTCACGTTGGCATGCCCCAGGCGACTCACGGCATCACTGGCTTTCCCGGATATTACGCGTTTATCTACGTCTCGTTCGGACTGGAGGTGCAAGCCTTGGCGGCCGGCACATACGCGGGCGCGGTTACGATCACGCTCGGGTCCGACCGGCCCCTCACGGTTCCGGTAACGCTGACGGTGGGAGGTCCACCAATTCTCAGTGTTGCTCCGGCCTCGATCAATGTCAGCTTGCCGAACACGGGACAGACATCCTCAACGGTATTTAGCCTTGTAGATGCCGGTGGGAGTTATCCGCCCGGCCTGATGGCTACAACCGCCACCTCCAATGGCCTGCCTTGGCTTACGGAATATGTAATGGATCTTACTCCCGGTGCCTCACCAGGAGTTTTCATTCGGGTTGCGCATATTGACGCCTTAGGGCTTACGCCTGGGCTGCACCGCGGAACCATCACCTATGCAAGCGGATCCAACGTTCAGGCAATACCGGTCACGCTTTGGGTTCACGGTGAGCTTGCCGTGGGCTCGCACGGTGAGACTGGCAATCCGAGGTGAAATCCCCCCGAATTCTGGGGTGTTAGTAGGAACTTGGAACAATGATGGACCTTTCGACTTGCAAATCGCGCAAGATAATCACCAAATGGCGCAGAACTTCACTCAGGACAAAAGTCGGCCGACACGGGATCGAAGTAGATCATAAGGTGCAGCAGTTGCTGAAGAACCAATCCTATTTTCAAAAGCTGGAAAGCGCGCTTTGGAAGTTCTACGATGCGAGTGCGCTAGTATCTGGTGGAGCAAGCTTTGCCAGCAATGCCAAGCTGTTCGTGGATCAGGGATCGGGCGGGGTCCACGCAAGATGGGTTCTGGGCGATCTTCAGGCTGCTCGGCCAGGCGGATCGGATCAGCCCGAGGGTGGCGGGTACAGGCTGGAGTGGTATAACCGGACCGGCCGGGATCAGCACGTCGTGACCATAGCCAGCGGCAGCCCGCTCAGCGCAAGGTTCCTGCTGGATATGAACGGGGCTCCGCCGATTTTCCAGAAGGGTTATTTAGCGCAATTGACTTGCGTCGCCGGTGTGGCGAAGTAGAAGTTCGGCGTAGATCGCATCCGGAGCGAGGTCGGCTCCGTTAGGCCAGCAAGGCGCACCAAACTCATCGACGCTTACTTGATTGAATAGCGATTCATCCTTGAGTGGCTCGAATACGGGCCCCACAGGTCCGCCTCAAGTTCGATAGTCCCAGAAACTCCATCCTCAAATTGCACCGCGAGGCGATAGCCAGACAGAGCGCATGCTTTTTCCAAACGTGCCATAAACAATTACTCCAGGGGTTGAATCTTGTTCAGCGTCTTAGCGTGAGATGACCTGCCAACCAGGATAGCCGAAAAGATGTGATAAAGAAGCGCTCCACGTCGTATACAGAATTGCGTTACAGTAGACGATAGCAAGGGAGGCCGATATGGTTTCCAAGTCCAGTATGCTGGCCGTGATCTCATTCACGCTCCAATTCGCCGCCGTCGCCACGATGGCGGGTCAACTGCCCCCAACCTCGCCTGTTGTGTCGGGGTTTCGGGATGTATCCACTCCAACCGCGACGCCGGTGCAGACGCCGCCGAACTTCGTCTCCCCCGAGATTCGAGGCGACATCTTCATGGCAAAGAAAATGTTCCGCGAGGCCGTGGAAGTCTACAAAGAGGGCGGACCCAATTCGTCTATTCTGTTGAACAAGACAGGGATCGCCTACCATCAAATGCAGGACCTTGCCGACGCCAAGAAATACTACCAGTTGTCGCTCAAGGTGAACCCGGAATATGCGGAGGCCATCAACAATCTAGGCACCGTCGAGTATTCCCGGAAAAATTATCGGCGAGCTATCAACTACTACAAGAAAGCACTGCGCCTAACACCTAAGTCAGCTTCGATTTATAGCAATCTCGGCACCGGCTACTTCGCTCGCAAGGACTATAAGTCCGCCGCTGAGGCCTTCCAGACGGCGCTGGAACTGGATCCCGAAGTTTTCGAACATCGAGGCACCCATGGAGTCCTCCTGCAGGAGCGTAGCGTCGAAGAGCGCGCCAAGTACCACTTCTATATGTCGAAGATGTACGCCAAGGCTGGCTCAGCTGAACGTGCCCTCTTGTACATGCGCAAGGCTCTTGAAGAAGGCTTCAAAGAACGTAAGAAATTTCAGGAAGATCCGGAGTTCTCGATTCTCAAGGACAACCCGGAATACAAGCAGCTCTTGGCGTTGGA
The DNA here is from genome assembly GCA_025353235.1 of Bryobacterales bacterium. GTDB lineage: Bacteria > Acidobacteriota > Terriglobia > Bryobacterales > Bryobacteraceae > JANXQZ01. The sequence continues at coordinate 3,674 of JANXQZ010001157.1, read as the reverse complement.
GCAGCGCGTCCTTTAGGGCGCTCCGCCGCTTTGCGTAGCAGGAGCCTGTTCGGCGCGGCAGTCGTGTCACTATTGCTGTCGCTATCCTGCTCGCGCCGCCAGAGCCAACAAGAGCAACGCATCCTGCTGCTGCCGTTCGAGAACCAAACGCCTAAGTCCACGTTGGACTGGGCGGCCAATGTCAGTTCCGCTGTTCTTCAATACGATCTCAACGGCGCACCTCACTTGGCCATGTTTGCGGGAGACTCGATCCGCTCCGTGCCGAATTCCCAAGCCAACCAAGTTTTGCAGGGCTACTTTGCCTTAACTCGGGACAAACTTTCCGTGCACGCCACTCTGGAAGATCCCGCCTCACGTGCCACCGTGCGGACGATTGTTCGAGAGGGTCCTGCCGCCGAAGGAATTCTTCCGCTCCTGGACGGTGTCGCAAAGGAGCTCAATGGCGCCGCCCATCCATTCTGCACGCAAGATCAGGCCGCTCTCCAGTCCTACGGCGAGGCGCTCGGCCTAACCGACCCGCTGGCAAGAAGTCGGCTCTTGCAAGCAGCCGTAGGTCAAGACCCAAAGTTTTCGGCAGCGTCTATTGCGCTTGCAGAAATCCTGCTCGGCTTGGGCGATCGCGCCCAGGCCACGCAAGCCGCCTCAACGGGTGCAGTATCCGCGAAGAATCCGCTTGATCGAGCTCAGCTTGAATATCTCTCCGCCACGGCTACCGACAACCTTGCGGGCCGCGAGGCTGCCCTCACATCTCTGGTCCGCCAGACGCCAGCGAATACTCAGGCCTTGAACCTGCTGGCTCAGTTCCATACCGTCGAACGCAAATACAAGGAAACGATTCAGGACTATCAAGCGCTAACCCGCCTGGAACCGCAAAATGGAACTGCGCTAAACCTGCTCGGTTACGCCTACGCCTACGATCATGACTTAGACAACGCCCGCAAGACTCTGCTGAAATACCGTGAAGTGATGGGACCTGCCGACTGGAATCCAAGCGACTCACTCGGCGAAGTCCATTTTCTGTTTGGCGACTTTGCGGCGGCAGAGCGCTACTTCCGGGAGGCCCATCAGAAGAACCCCGCCGCGAGTGCAGGCCGTGAACTGCTTAAGGCCGCTCAGGCGCACCTCATGACCGGAGATATAGCAGGCGCCGACAGAGTGTTCCAGCTCTACGTGATCGCGCACAAGGCTGCGCCCCAGGACTCTCTCGAATTCGCGCGTGGCCAATGGGAATTTACCTCTGGAAGGCGCAAGCAGGCCCTTGTGCGGCTGGAAAAGCTGCTCGCGACGGAACGGGGGGATTCGGCCGCGCTCGTCGCCTCGCAGTTGGCCATCTGGCATCTTCAGACAGGCGACCGGCCGGGTGCCACCGCCTTTGCCAGGCAGGCAGCAACCTTAGCCACTGCTCCGAACGTGCGCAACATCGCCGCGATCTGCCAATTTCTAGTGGCACGCGCTCCTACTGCCTCAGCCTTCCCGCTGATGAACGGAATGGCACTGGTGCTCGCGCGTCAATTTGCCGCAGCAGTGACGCCCCTTGAAAAGGCGTATAGCGAGACGCCTCCCGCCAATGACGGCGAGGTGCGGACCAGCTTGGCTTGGGCTTATTCCGAATCAGGGCAGCCTGCTAAAGCCAAACCGCTGGTCGAACTATTTCCGCTGCTGTTTCCGTCCCCCGACACAATCTTCACCACGCTCGCCTTCCCCCGTTTCCTCGCCCTCCGCGGGGCCATTCTGCATTCTTCGCAAATGAACGAGCTGTTCATCAAGCTCTCGGGCGACCTGCCAGACCGCTTTTAACCGCCGGTAGGAACCAACCCAGGGATCCCACTCAAGATCCCGCGCAGCGGAACGATCACCTGATCCGGCCTGTCGTTCAGCTCATAGTTGAGTTGGTCGAGCGCGCGTTCAATCATGTACGCCGAGAGCAGCGCGCGCAGATCCTCTTCCGCATGCGGCAGGAGTTCCGCCGATTTCACGGTATCCAGGTAGCTCTTCAGGAACAGCGCCGACACCCATCCATACCAGAAACCGGCCCACGTCTCGAGGGAGGGTCTCGATTCAGGACGCGCAGACACGCCGGGCACGCGTCCGAATAGCACTGTATCCGAAGCGTACTGGAATGACCGCAGCATGCCCGCCACGTCGCGCAAGGGCGAGCGCTTGATGCGCCGTTCCCCTAACGACCGCGTCAGCTCACCCTCAAAATCGATGAAGACGAAGTCTTTCCCGGTGTACAGCACCTGACCGAGATGCAGGTCGCCATGCAAGCGGATCCGCATGGCATCCAAGCGGCGGTCCCGGAGCGGACGAACCGCCGCAGCGATCGCGTCGGATGCATTCAGCACGCGCCTGGCATCCTCCTGGACCTCATGCGGCAAGCCGGGCAGTCGACGGTTTAACAACTCCATGGTCCGCGTGATCTTTCCCATCATCCCGTGATACAGGCCCAGGCGGTAGTGATCGGTAAAAGGTTCAGGCGCGAACGATGCGTTTTCAGGTCGGCTGGCCAGCGCCAGATGCATTTCCGCCGTTCGCTGACCCAGCAGCCTCGCCGATTCCGTGTAGGGTCCGATCAGATCCCGAGCCTCATCGGGCAAGCGATCTTTCAGCAGCGCAAACGCGCTCTCGGCATGCTGGCGGGAGCGGGAGTCGTCCCGTTGTGCCAGCGCCTGCTCGAAGAACCGGCTTAGAGAATCGATCGTGTACTGCCACGCGTCGCCCTGATTGGCGACGAATCCCTGCAGCAAAGCCAAGCTGACCGATTGGCCGTCAGAGCGTTTATATTCCAGGGATCCGGCGAACTGGGGAATGTGCTGAAAACCCTGCGCCGTGAGAAATTCAGTCATTTCGAGTTCGGGATTTAGGCCCGGCTCCAAGCGGCGAAACAGCTTCAAAATAAACCGATCCCCGTAAACGATGGAGGTGTTGCTCTGCTCCACTTTTCCCGGATACGCTTCCAGCCTTGGGTGGTCAGGCCCCCAAACCTTCCGAAACGCTCGCGTGTGGGACCCGCAAATCTCTCCCGCAGTGCCGCGCAGCCGCTTCCGCTTGCCGATGGCGGTGAGCAATGCGTCGCAGAAGGCCGGGTTCCAGATGGCCCCGTAGAGCACGCCGTCGCCGTGTTCCGATTTCACCTGGATCAGAGCTGCTTGCCCCAAGAGGTTCTCGACCCGATGGATTTCATCGCCGCTGGCGATTGCGGCGGGTAGAGTGTAGACTTCGGGCTCGCCGTCCGCGTAGCGAACTTCCGCCAAAACGATGTGTCCGGCCGTCCCGATGACAGGAATGGAGTCGATAATTTCAACGTCGATAATCGGGCGCCCTTTGCCCAGGAACCAGCGCCGATTTTTTAAGAAAGGCGGCAAAAGCTTGGCCAAAGAGTCGAGCGTTCTTGCCGTGAAAACGGACGCAAAACGATCGACTTCGATCACGGGAGCTTGGCGGACATTGGGCGCTTCGATCACCGACTCCGTCGCTACCGGGCGCGCTTCCAATGCGAACCAATAAAAGTTGTACGCACCGAGGGTAAGCCGGTACTCGCCGCCTTCATCGATGACTGGGAAAGGTGCCCGCCCGAAAATCTCGACAGGAGTCAATCCCTTGAATTTGGTGAGATTCAAGACTGCGGCTTGCGGGAAACGGGATAGGTTGGCTACCACCAGGATCGTCTCGTC
>JANXQZ010001142.1 GCA_025353235.1 Bryobacterales bacterium | reverse complement strand
CAACCAGGATCAAGTAGAGCAGCACTACCGCTAGACACAGCCCCAGCGCAAAGCTCTGGAAGGAAGCGCGCATGCCCTGCACCATTCCTCTCAGCGTGATGGAGATGCCTTTAGAAATTTTGGTTTCACCCACGATGCGGTCAATCGAGTTGGCGATGCGAGCCAAGTCTTCATTCAGCGGCCTGACGTAGATATCAATCGTTCGGCGAAGCTGGTAATGATCAACTTCGGTAGGAGATTTGATCTTGCGGATGTCGCTGATCATATCCAGTCGTGTGGGTTCGGCATGCCCTGGCCCTCGCAAAGGAATGGAGCTGAGGTCTGTCAGGTTTTTCACCTGACGTTCTGGATACTGCACGGTAAGCATATAGTCGTTGCCCGTCTTGGGATCGATCCAGAAGCTAGGAGCGATCATCTGATTGGAAGCCAGCGCAGTGATAACGTTGTCCACGATCTCGCGCTGATCCAGGCCAAGTTGGCTGGCGCGGGTACGGTCCACTTTCAGCCTGAGCGCGGGATAATCGATGTCCTGCGGAATAAAGGTGTCGGCCACGCCCGGTATGCCCTTGAACTGAGCTGCCAGCCGCAACGCCGCCGCATACGTATTGTCCATGTTGGAACCCGCGACTTGAACATCAATGGGCGCGGGTAGACCGAGGTTCAGCACAGCATCCACGAGGCCGCCCGATTGGAAATAGGCGCTCAACTCCGGCAACTCCGACGCCATCTTTTCCTTTACACGCGCCATGTACTCGTAGCTCCCCGTCTTGTGGCCGTCTTTCAAACTGACCTGGACGAAGGCCGTGTGCATCGCAGAGTTCGTGGTGTAAATCGCCGAGAAGTCTGGAGTAGCGCCGATGTTGGAAACGATCATTTCCATATCCTCGGGTGCCACCACCGTTCGAACCAGATCCTCAACCTTGGACACTTCGTTCTCGGTGACGGCGAGGCGCGATCCGGTCGGCGCTTTCAAGTTGATGACGAATTGTCCCGCATCCGTTCGCGGGAAAAACGAAAGCCCAAGCAGAGGGAACATCGCCATGCTCGCGGCGAACAAAACGCCGAAGATCGCCAGGGTAACTATGGGATACGCCATCACCGCCCCCACCGCACGGTCATAACTGCGCAAGAACGATTCGAAGCGGTCATTGAACCACACGTTAAATCGGTTGCCGAAATTCCAGCGGCTTTTGTTCTCTGGCCGGATCTCGACCTGCAATTCCGACGATGGCGTTCCATGGTGGGCGGGCGCTTTGATGAACCGGGCGCAGAACAACGGCACTACAGTAAGCGCCACGACGTAAGATGCGAACAGCGAGAGAGCCACCGCCAGCGCGAGCGCGGAAAATAGAAACTTGCTCACGCCATACAGGAAAATTACGGGAAAGAACACGACCACGGTGGTCAGCGTCGCCGATAGCACTGGCAGAGCCACTTCCTGGCCGCCCTTCTCCGCCGCAACCTCAGGCGATTCTCCCAACTCCAAGTGCCGGTAAATGTTTTCGAGCACCACCACGGAGTTGTCGATCAAGCGCGAAAAAGCGAGGGCCAATCCGCCCAGTACCATGCTGTTGATGGATCCGCCGCCCAGCGAAAGCGCAATGAACGCGGCCAGTGCCGAGAGGGGAATAGAAAAGAACACCGCGAGCGTAGCGCGCATGCTGCCGAGGAATACCAGAATCATCAACGAGGTTAGCAACAGCCCGATAGCACCCTCGTGCAGCAACGTTTCAATGGCGGTCTTCACAAACTTCGACTGATCGAAAACCACGCGCGTCATCAGTTCCGCAGGGATGTCAATCAGCTTTGAGAGCGCTTGCCGCACCCCATCCACCACAGCAATCGTATTCGTGTCGCCGCCTTGTTTCAGCACCGGCAAGTAGACCGAGCGTTGACCATCTACCCTCACCAAATTTGTCTGGATTTGCTGAGCGTCTTTCGCATATCCAATGTCGGCGATGCGGACCGGGGAGTCACCCACCATCTTCACGGGCAATTGATTGATCTCGCCGATTGTCTCTAGCTGGCTGTTGGTGTATATGTTGTAGTCCAGCGGCCCGATCTGAACATCTCCCGCAGGAAGAATGAGGTTTGAATTATTTACGGACCGCACCACGTCCATCAGGCTGAGCTGATGGGCTTCGAGCTTGTACGGGTCGGCGTACACCATGATCTGCCGATAGCGGCCGCCAAAAGGCTGCGGAACCGACGCGCCGGGCACGCTGGCAATTTGGTTGCGAACGTTGAACTGAGCCAAG
>JANXQZ010001138.1 GCA_025353235.1 Bryobacterales bacterium | reverse complement strand
GCTGAAAGGGGCGTTTCACTGGCTCTGCAAAGCAAGGGTTACGATCAACTCTGTCCCGTATACCGGAAGATTACTTAGTGGTCGGATCGCGTTCGAAAACTCGATCTTCCCCTCTTTCCCGGCTATGTGTTCTGCCGATTGGATATTGCGCTACGACGCCCCGTAGTGACTATCCCTGGAGTGATCAACGTGATTGGTTTTGGAAAAGAATTCGTTTCCATACCAGACGACCAGATCCAAACAGTTCAGAAAATCTTGCGATCGGGCCTGATGTCCACTCCGTGGCCTTTTTTGAAGGAAGGCCAGCGCGTGGGCGTCCGCACGGGGGCTCTTAGAGGCATGGAGGGGTTCCTTGTGCAAATAAAGAACAAAAAGAACAAGTACAGGGTGGTGGTCTCAATTCCGCTTCTTCAAAGGTCGGTTGCCGTGGAAATCGACCGGGATTGGATTGAACCGATTCAGTCCGCCCGCATTTCCGGCGAGCGCTAAGCGCGCATTCTCGCGGCGGTACGCTTTGGCCGCTAAATCCCGGGAATTGAACAAAGCGCAAGCGAAGGAGGGGGTCGAGCGGCAAAAGGCTGGTGCCGAGGCAGAGCGCGAAGAGAAACGCTTGGACACGGAGGAACAGCGCATCCTCGATGCCATCGCAGCGGCCTCATCACACCTGGGCAGCTTGCACAGCAGCTTGAAAAATTGAAAGTGGGGAGGCTGGCCTTGGAGGTCAAGAAGGCTGAGACGCTGCAAGTTCAGACAGCGCCTCCGGCGCAAGCCGTAGAAGCGATCACGGACTATTGCGCGGAAGCCGCAACAAACCTTTCCAACTTCACGCACGAGCAATGGCGGGAATTCGTAAGGACGGTTATTGGAGAGATCACATTTTTTGGTGATCGCATCACCATACAAGGGCGAATCCCGGTCCAACTGCAAGGCCAGGATGCTGGGCGGGATTATCGGTTAGATGGTGTGCAGCTCTCGACCTCGAATGAGATCCGAACCTGACGCTTGCGCGGTATGATCGGCAGTCGCAGTCACGGTGGTCACAGGAATGAAATGCCAGCCAGACGATATGGCTCTCTTAGAGCTCGACTACGGTGACCTCATCCGGCCCCGGTTTCGAATCCTGCCAAGCCGGGGCTGGGGACAGTGCGCCAACGGCACCGGTGAGATCCTGATCGTCTACGGTCCTAAACACCCTGCCGAGCGCTCGATCTTTGATACTTCCCCATACATCCTCGAGCCGGGCTCGATTACTCCAAATGGTTGGGACTGCGACGGATTCTTTCTGCCTGCCGATAGAGGCATCCGGTTCTGGCGACGAGTGCGCTCCGGTCCGTTGGCGATCAAATTCTGGAATCGCCGCCGTTTCTCGGTTTCGAGCCAGAATCCGACAACGTACAAATGTTCATGGCCCAACGGAGTGTTTGAGCCAAGCCAGATAAACTGGGCGATCCCAAACTTTTCCTACGAGGAGGTTGTGTTCCGCGCCCGACCCGCACGCAACAGAGGCCCGGCCCTCTGACATTCCGCCATTGTGGCGGAATGTCAGGTGCCCGCCTATCAAACCATACGCCGGGCAAACTGGTGTTAACGCCTCGGTCGCTTAAATAAGCCGAGCGTCAAGATCGAGGCGAGTTCGCCGACGACACCAACCGCCGCCCCTTTTGCCAGCTCCCCAAACCCTTTGCTGCTCCCTTTGCAACATCTTTTACAAACCCCTTCTTCTTTCTCGTGTTCTGACGCATCCTGATCTCCGGGATTGATGTGAGCCTCGATTCATTTGAAGCGCGAACCTCGGCCCTACTTCAATTCCATCGGGCGGGTGTAAGTAGCCGAAGGTGTGCTCAACCTCGCGATTGTCCCGTCAGTTCTGGTGTGGCTCAACCAGCCCTGAATCGACATAGGGATTTGAGTTAATCCCTGGGCGGCGTTTAAATAGCGTGAAGGCAGCCGGGGAAGACCCAACCCGAGAGAACATAGGTCGGCCCAAGAAGAATCTGAAACCGGCGCAAGGAAAACGTTTCGCAGTCACGGCACCGTCCCAGGCCCGCCACTTGTTCGACTATCTGACTGGCTTCAGAGCACGCATGGGAGGGTTGGCTCTAGGCTTACCAATGGCAAGCCAGGCCGGATTGCGACCACGATATTAGGGCTTTATGGTCGCAATCCGGCCACACGAACACAAGTCCACGCCATGAAGTCCTGGCGGTTCGTTGAAGCGTGTATCGCCGCCGCGCGCGTGGCGATCACGGTCGGGTGTGCCAACCTACCCGCGAAATGAAAGATTTTGAATCGCCTTCGAGGAGCTGACACCGACCAGTCTGAGGGTGCCGGAATCCACCAAGTTATTTGGGATGCGGAACGATGTCCTCAATGATATACGCTTCATCAACAATCTTGAAGTAGAAGCGCCAGGTCCGGTTGACGCGCGCCTGCCAGCGGTCTTTAACTTCATCGTACTTCTTAGCGCGAAGCGATGGGTGACGCAGGTCACGTTCTAAGAAAAGAAGTTGTTTGTGAAAGGCTTTGCGCACAGCAGGCGGAGCGTCAGCGATCTCTATCGACGCCTTATCCGAAAGGATAATCTTCATCGGGACGGACGGTTAGGCTTAGATTTCTTACCTCCGGATGTTCGTTCTTTGGCCAAGCGCTCGATGTAGGCGTTGGCTTGTCTTGCCGTGAAGGGACCATGCACACGGCCAGACTTGATGTCCTCGTCAGCTTTGGCCAATCGCGCGTCGATAATCCGGCGCTGCTCCGGGGTGTAATCATCATCCGCATTGGGAAATTGTGAGCGGTCGATCACCGCTTTTGGCGTGATGAGGATCTTGCCGCGCCAGAGCTTGGCTTCTACGACATCTCCATCAGCTACGCCGATGGCTGAACGCAGGCGGCTCGGGAGCGTCATCTGTCCCTTGCGATGAATTTTAACGAGGGTGGTCATAGTGTTAAGCATTTAATATTCAAGAAAGTCGGAAAGTCGGACTTCTGATGGAAGTATAGCGGAGACGCTGGATTGGTCAAGCTACCACTCAGCCAGATGGAGAACCGTCTTCCTCATGGTGGTCCAGATGCGCTCCTAATTACTGAAAGATGCGGGGACAACCACCCCCGGAACGTCTCACAGTGACGGTCGGGCTCTTGGGGGAGCCCTGTTCCGCAGCTTTCCTTGCTTCTGGTTCAACCCAAAGCTTTCGGGCTACGACCGGACGACTCTTGAGGGATGTCCCGACCATAGTAATAAGTGTCCAAATACCCCATGATTGATATCGCGGGGCTGAGGTTCGCCATCTATGCTCGTGTATCCACCGAAGAGCAGCGGGAGGGTTAAAGCATCGAGTCCCAGATATACTAGTTAGAGCGTTTCGCCCACGCCAAAGTTTGAATTGTCGCAGTCGCCCATGACCACGACCGGATAGAACACATCGCACCGGCGCCCGAAGTGCGGCCACCAGGTGCAAAATGCCAAAGTCTATCTTCTTCCCTTGTTGGTCCTTCAGGCTGCAGGTCTCGCTGACAAACTTGCAGCCATCTGCGTTCGGCCAGCTTTGACTGCTGTCTTGGTTTGCCGGAAAGCCGATGGGCGGTAGTCGCCGATAGATTGTTGCTCTTTGTCTTCATGGATAATGCGTGACCATTCTGTCAGCTTTGACTAGAGCCGAAGCAATCCCAAGCTGATCTTGATGGCTTCATCGACGCGCTCCAGGGTTAGGTCGTCGACGACTCCGAGGCGCTTGATAAGCCTGACCCGGTCAACAGCGCGAACCTGATTCAGCAGGGCAACGGAGGTTACTGCAAGTCCGGTCGCGGAGTTTGCCTCCAGCAACACGTGAACAGGGTTGAGCGGAAACCGCACGGTAGATGTGAGCGGCGCGACGATGGTGATATCGCTCAGCCGATTGGATACGTCGTTCTGAATGACCAACGCTGGGCGGGTCTTCTTTATCTCGCGGCCTAAGGTCGGATCGAGCGCCGTGAGATAGATTTCACCGCGCCGCGGGTGGCTGGCTTTTTCTGCGTCATGGGTTGTTCGTCGAGTTTTTTCCATGTTTCGTGATCCACAGCAAACCAGTCAGCGGTTACCTCGCGGTCCAGGTCTCGGTCGCGGACAGCAGCGCTTTCCAATTGCGCCCTGAGCGCCTCGACGCTGCGATTCGCCACGTAGTGTTGCACGGCCGTGTTGATGAAGCGACTGCGCTGACCGGGCTTAGCCATCCGGTCGATGGTCTGGACGGTGGCTTCCGGCAGGACGATGTTGATGCGTTTGCTCATGGTAGTGAGGGTTAAGGATCTTGTATCCATATTATATACACAATGAGTATGTATGTCAATAGATATCAATGAGTTGCGCGCCATTGGCGGTGGCACTTGGCGGGCGGTCACAACGCCACAATTCTGCCATCATGTAGGGCGCACTGGTCTGATTCCCTCTTATCTATGCGGGCGGCCCCGGCGGAGATGGTGCGAAGGCTTTGTGGTCGCAATCCCGCCATGCGAACACCGGTCCATGCCATGAAGTCCCGCTGGGGCCCCTCGGGCTCGTAACAGCAATGACGAGCGTACAGGCTCATGAGATCTTGAATCGGCCTTCGAGGAGTTGAGACCGATAAGTGTGAGGCTGCCGGAATTCACTAACTTATTTGGGATTCGGAACGATGTCCTGGATCGCGGAGGCCGATCACGTTTGCAGTCTTCATCGAAGGGAGCAGTGGTGCGCGCGCGCTTGACAGTAATCTCCGGCGTATTGCCTTCCACAACCTCGTAGCTCTCGCTATGAATTCTTGCCGCTGCACTTGGTGCAGTAACTATCTGTCTCGCCGTATCACTGTAGTGACGGCCACCGCCTCTTGGAAGCGGCGGCGAAGGATCCGAGGCAAGTGGGGGGAAGCATACAACTCTCTGTTGCTACAGAGAGCTGTATATAAAGAGGGCTAGGGAGTGGTGGTTGTGCGAAGGGTTGCGGCTGGTTGTTGGGTCGAGTCCGGAGTGGTGGAGGCAGGGGTAGGGAATAGGGCCGTTGCGGGTATTATGGGTGCTGATGTCACGGATCCTGATGTCACGGATTCTGGGGGTATTGGGGCGGCCACAGCGGCGGGCCGCGAGGGGTTGGTCGCCCGGGTTGCGTTGGTACTTGGGGCGGTGGTAGCGGGGGTTGAGGTGGATAGGCAGATGCCGATGTTGTCGTAGAGGTTCCCAGGATTTGCGGGGTTGATGAAGAAGAGGTGGGAGTTGGAACGGTAGGGACGACGATAGCAGCGGTGGGTGTTGAGATTACGGGCAAGGGAGTGGCGGTAGTGACTGCAGCGGCCACGGTTAGGATGATCGGTAGGGTGGTGCCGTCAGAGACGGTCAGCATTTCATCCGGGGAGGAGAAGCTGTGCCAGTCGAAGGTGGTGTCGCTCATTGCCGGGGTTTGAAGGGCGATTGTAAAGCCGGTGGCGTCTTTGTCTTTAATGAATCCGGTCACTGCCTGGCCTTCTGGCGTGATAGTTACGATGGGCGCATATTTGTAGGACTGTTTGAAGGTTACGCGGACGGTCATTGCGGCGGAAAGGATTCTTGCTTCACCGACGCTGTCGCCGCTGAAGTTTGCAGGGGAGTAGACGGTGAGATTGCTCGTTGAGGCGTTGCCGGTCAGGGAGCCTTGTAAGCTGCCGATCTTTTGGTCAAGGGCCTGGATGCCGAGCAGGGCGATACCGGAGGGGTCAATCGTTGAGATGCTCGTTGAGGCGTTGCCGACGTGGAAGATGGAATAGAAATCCTGGGCTACGGGGCCGATGTGCTTAATGCTCGGGTCTTCGTTTTTGTAGTTCCACTCGGTGATTGGGAGCTGGTCGATGTTTTGCAAAATGCTGGCCGGGCTCATGGTGGCGAAGTTCTCTTTGAGGTTGCGGTCCGAGGCGTTGGTCCAGACTCCTCCAGTCGTTACGTAAGCGCCGGAGGCCATTTGCAGGGGGCCGAGGGTGGGGTTGGTGGTTCCTATTCCGACGTTACCGCTGACGATGAGGCTGTTTGCGGGTGCGGTGTTGACTCCGGCGTAGGAGCCGATGGCTTCTGCGCCATTGACATCGAGTCTGTTGAGGGGGCTTGCAGTTCGCAGCCCGACGAATCCGGATGTCGTCAAAACTGACAAATCGGGCGTGGAGGATGCGAATCCTCCCTGGCCGACGGTCGATGAAATATATAGGGAGTGGTAAGAGGAGATTTGCGAAATGGAGCCGTTGTCGGCAAAGAAGACTTTGTTGTTCGGACCGCCAAAACGGAAGCCGGAGAAGTTATCGCCAACCCCGTTTTGGTTGCTCGGTCCTGGTGAATTTATCAGCACCCCCCTGGAGGTGGTACCGCCGCCGTCCTCCCATAGCCCGAATTGCTGATTGCCAAGATTGTCATAAAAATTCCATTGTCCACTTCCGCCACTGTTGAGGTCGCGAAACGAAACATTGTCACTACCGACTATGGCTCCTCCCAACCCTAGAGTTCCTTGGACTTGTAGCATAGCTTCGGGAGTGGTGGTGCCGATGCCGACGTTGCCTAGGAATGCCGCGGGGCCGGTCTGTAGAGAGGTGCCTGCGACAACGAGTGTGGAGCCTGGAGTTGTGGTGCCGATGCCGAGGCGGTGGTTGCTTTGATCATAGAAAAAGTTGGCGTTGTCTTGGGCCAGTGCAGAGGCACCCTGGAAAGCTATCGAGCCTGGGGTCAGGCCGCGGTTTAGGCCGGTGACGGTAAGTCCCGCTATCGTGGTCGAGCCGATGAAGGTTGCTGGCCCTGAGACGGTGAGGTTTGCAAGCGTGGTGCTCGCGGCCGACAGCGCGCCGGTGATGGAGGCGCTTCCGGAGACGCTCAATGGGCC
>JANXQZ010001121.1 GCA_025353235.1 Bryobacterales bacterium | reverse complement strand
CTGCGGGAGAAGAGCTATGTTGCCCGCAGATACCAGAGCCCGAACTCCAGGTGTTCCTTAGGGCAGCCCAGCAGGTCTTCCATCTCATGGACTGTCATAGAGGGCTGCGCGGGTTCATTCCGTCGACGCGTATACAGCACCAGCAGGATTCCCGTTCGCTTCGCTTGTTCAGCCCCGCGTCCGTTCATGGCTGTGACCTGATCAAAAATTTTCCACCGATGCCGATTCTGCAATCCTAGCTTTACGTCGTAACCCGCCCGCTGTTCGGGATCGCTCAAAACTTTATAAGCTTCCAGCAGCTGCCGGAACAGCAAGTCGTCCCCCGACTCGGCGTTATCGGGATGAAAGCGTTGCGCAAGCAGACGGTACACGCGATGAATTGTGTCCGGGTCCGCATTGGTGTTCAGCTGCAGCGTCTCGTAATAATCCGGGCACGCCTTAGCTCCTGGTTCCGAGCCCGTTCCCTCAGGCTTCTCACTATTGACCGCCGATTCCAACCGCAATCCTGCGCTGTAGCCGCCATCGGGGTCTAAGCTGCACCAACTCACGCGAGCCATCCACATCTCGACTTTGTTGCCGCCGTACAATGCCGCGCGGTCCAGAAAAACCGTCGATCCCACTCCCAGCGGACCCAGCATCTTGATGCGGCAGCCCGCATCCGAAGTATCGAGAACCGTCGCCACGATCTCCAAGCGGGGATAACCCGCTCTCTGCTCAAAGGAGAGCCGAAAAGTCGGCCGCGTATTCTTCTTACTCCGCGAATGTTGACGCCGTTCCGAACTCGTTTCCATGCTTGCTGAGGGAACTATCGACGGAGGGGGCCTGAAACATTAATCGAGGGCCGACTTGGGTCGCCTGCTCGAAAGCATGCGCTATCTGCAGAACTCCCCATTCATCCCGCCCTACGATCTGGAGCCCAACCGGCAAGCCTTCCTCCGTGAATCCGGCTGGAACGGAAATGGCCGGGCAGCCCGTAACCGATATGAAATAACAGGATTTCATCCAATCGATATAGCTTCCCATCTCACAACCTTCAATCTCCAGCACGTACGGCTGGCTCACGTCGAAAGGAGGTACCTGCGTTACCGGCAGCAGGAAGAACTCGTACCGCTCAAAGAACGCGCGCATGCGTTGAACCAACTGCGTCCTAAGCGCTTCAGCGTGGGCGATCTGCATCCCGGTCAGCGCCTCGCCCCGCTCGATCTCCTGGATCACCGTATCCTTCATCAGGTCTCCGTGGCGCGGCCTCAGCTCGCCAAACTTCGCGGCAAAAGACCAGGCACGCAGGGTCTTGAACGCCTCGTCTGCCCCTGAAAAATTGGGCTCCGCTGCTTCTACGGTGCACCCGAGCGACTGAAATATAGCGCGCTGCCGCTCAATTACGCGGGTCACCCTGGAATCGAAAGGGATGCCACCGAGATCGGCGAACCAAGCAATGCGCACACCACGCCAGTCCCGCTCCAGCGACCGAGTGAATCTCCCCCCATCGTCGGCGATCGCGCTCAGCATGAGCGCGAGGTCGGCCACGCTGCGCGCCATCGGTCCACCAACGCTGAGATTGGCTGCATCGGGATTGAGATTAGGCACGCACCCCGGCCCTGGTCGCAAGCCGACCACGTTGCAGAAGCTCGCGGGATTGCGCAGAGAGCCTCCCATGTCGCTCCCATCCGCGATCGGGACCAT
>JANXQZ010001100.1 GCA_025353235.1 Bryobacterales bacterium | reverse complement strand
TTAGATTGCGGGAGTGTGGCTGTTCGCCTCGGACGTACCGATGCAGGCGCAGACGGCTGACGAGAAGTTCGTTACCAGCATCTACATAGCGGTGCATAACCGCGATCCGGATCCGTTGGGCTGGATGTATTGGAAGGGCTTGTTGAGACGGAACCTTAAGCCAATTTGGATTCCGCCTCTTCCAGCGTGTCCGGTATGCCAGCCGCCTCCGTGATGAACGCATAATATTCCACATGCACCTTGCTCTTGCCGGGAATCCAGCGATACCCAGGCACGCCATACATGCCATTGCGCTCGATCATTTGTCGCCGCGTTTCAGGGAAAGGCGAGGCCCCAAACTCCATCCCGCGCGTCATGGTGCGCTTATGCCAAGGCGCGTGAGCGCGGCTGTGATTCTCCTCCCAAATGCCGAGCCAGGGAAAGTCGGTCCGCTTCCAGACGTAGCCGAAGAGCACCTTGGAGGTCGGTGAAAACGCAAAGAAATAGGCCCGTTCGCGATGCGGATCCATCAGGTGAGTGGTAAACCCTCCTGACGATTCAGCATTCGTGTAGACCTGCATATTTTCCGTGCGTCCGTCCTCCCGAGGACGGTAGGGCCAGTCGAAATCCGTAGTAGTGCCGAGAGTGCGCGATTTGGTTCCCGGAGCGCGGAACAGAGTCGCTCCCCGCTCGAGAAATGGCGGCCCAAGGGTAACATGCTGGGTCCACGCGCACGGTCGATCGTACGCGGAAAGATTCTCCACTGTCTCGCTGAACGTCACCCGCTTGGGGCTTAGTTTCAAGCGCCGCTCAAAAGCAAGCTGCGATTGCGGCAAGGTGCATTTCGCGGTAAGTTCGTCGTCTCGCGCCGACACATCGTAGGGCACCACGGACGCTTCCCCATGCACGTAAATCCCAGCCGCGTATTCGGCGTCGGACGGCGTTCCGAACAAGTCTAAGCACAAGTTGTGTCCCATGATGCCGGACAGCAGCAGACTCTCGTTGTAATCTCCGAACTCTGGATGCTTCGCCGCGCTATAAGTTGAAGGCTCGATGGAAGGCCAAGGCGGAATCCAGAGCGGATTCATTCCGCTTGCCTTATGTAGAATTTCCGCCACGTGGCCGCCCTCTACGGTCACCATCAACCGGATATTTTCGTTCTCGATCTGTACGGCTCTGCGTCCGCGGAACTTGGTTTCCACCAATCTAAACCGGGCTGTATTTACGGTTTGCGAGAGACCGGCGATAGCTGTCTTCCGCCTTCACCAGATCACCTTCCATTTGCTGCGGTGTTGCGCTGCGGCCCATGGTTTCGATCTCTTTGAAGAAGACCTTGCGATCCTGATCCATGGCGAGATTGGAAAGCATCACGGCCGTGGAATCGGCCAACCCGACTTCGATGTCGGCGAGCGGGCGCTTCATCGTGCGCGAGTCGTTGAAGAACGCTTCGAGCTGAGTCTCCACCGGATTGCGATCCTCGTCGTCAACCATAATGCCTTTCGTATAAAGCCAGCGCTGGGCGAACTTCTTTTCGCGTTGCAGGAAGGAGTCGGTCTGCGCGTCCACCTTCAGATCGTCGGTGGCCAGG
>JANXQZ010001071.1 GCA_025353235.1 Bryobacterales bacterium | reverse complement strand
TCGCACGATGATTCGATGCCGAGGATAATCATAGGGTACGAGTCAACGTGGATCTCTCAGACTTCGATTATCGCCTTCCAGAGGCTTCCATCGCGCAGAAGCCATTGAAGGACCGGGCTGCTTCGCGCATGTTGGTGGTGGACCGAGCCAGTCAGACATGGGAGGATCGGCACTTTCGCGAGTTGCCGGATTTTCTTCATCCAGGGGACTGCCTGGTCCTGAACGATTCGCGCGTTTTTCCTTCGAGGTTGTTTGGCCAGCGCGGCACGGTGAAGGTGGAAGCTTTTCTGCTGAGACCGGTGAGTGCCGATCACAAGATTTGGCAGGCTTTGATGCGGCCTGGCAGAAAATTGCGCCTTGGGGATAGGGTGGCATTTGGCGGTCGCCTTGAGGCTGAAATCGTCGCACGGGGCGAGTTTGGAGAGCGCACCATCCGCTTCGATTCGGAACAGGATATCGCGGACGTTCTCGATGCTGTCGGGCATGTGCCATTGCCGCCATATATTAAGCGCACTGACACCGAGGAAGATCGCGAGCGTTATCAGACCGTCTTCGCGAGGGAGCCGGGATCGGTGGCCGCGCCCACTGCCGGCTTGCACTTTACGCCCGCGATGTTAGACGCCTGCAGCAGGACAGGTGCCGCTCTCGCCTACGTCACGTTGCATGTTGGCTTGGGAACGTTTCAGCCGGTACGAGGCGACAAGCTTCACTCTGAATGTTTCGAGGTTCCAGAGGAGAGCCGCGCAAAGATCGCAGCCGCCTCGCGGGTAGTGTGCGTCGGCACGACCAGTGTTCGCGCGGTAGAGAGCATGTCGCTGGGCAGGAGCGGGGAAACCGATCTCTTCATCCAGCCCGGTTTTGCATTTCGAAAAACCGAAGCCATTTTGACAAATTTTCACCTTCCCCAATCCAGTTTGCTCATGCTTGTATGCGCGTTTGGCGGGACTGACCTGGTGCTGTCCGCATACCGGCACGCGGTGGAGAGCGGGTATCGCTTCTACAGTTACGGCGACTGCATGCTGCTTCTATAGCGATCGCGCCACCAACTCCTTCATGATTTCATTCGTGCCGGCATAGATCCGCTGCACGCGGCTGTCGGTCCACATGCGGGCAATCGGATACTCCACCA
>JANXQZ010001067.1 GCA_025353235.1 Bryobacterales bacterium | reverse complement strand
GCCCGGCGGCAGGCTTCGGTCGCCACCGAGCGCGCCAGGTGGACATTCACTTCCATCAAGTAACGCGCCGAGCTCTTGGCTCCACGCTTCCCCTCAATCGCGGGTCGCAGAGAGGCAAGATCGTACTCGGCATCGTCGATGGCGTAGCGCGGATCCTCAGGCGCAGGCCAACTCAAACGCGTATGGGCCGCCGCTGCCGTGCGCTTCTTAAATGCCGCCAAATCGGGCAGCCGACCTTCCACCGCTCGCACAATCTCCAAGGCATAAAATGACGGCACGCGCGGGCGGGACAAGGTAGTGTCCATGCTTGGGTACGAGACGGTTAGCTGGCGGCTGGCACAAGCCACTGCCCCAATCAGAAGCAGACGTTCGCGCGCCACGGAGTCGTCCTTAAGAAAAAGTCCGGCATTGAGTTCGATGCGATAGCGATCCAGCAGCAGCGGATTTTCGAGAGACCGACGCGGGAACACACCTTCCGCAAGACCGGGCACAAATACCAACGGGAACTGCCGCCCCCGGACCTCCTCAATGGAACACACAAAGACCGATCCATACCGTCGGCCGTCCGGTTCCACCTGGAGGAATCGCAGCCGGTCCTCCAACACGCCATAGACCTCATCAACTTCAACCGGACCAACTTCGCTCATCGGTTCCAGTTCTTCGAGAACGGAGAGCACCGAAGCGGGCGACCGCAAGGACGAGTCGGCAAGCGCGTTCAACCATTCAAGCCACTGGCCCCAGGAAGCGCGCCTCGGAAGCGCATCCAGCCTGGCGATCAACGGAAGTGCGAACGTTTCCAAATGGTCGAGTTGTGCGATGCGATGCTCAATGCGCTCCTTTTCAGTGGCATCGGCAGCCCCGTTCAAGCGTGCGCGAAATTCCTCCTGCAAGCCTCTAAGTCTGCGCTCCCATCGTGCCGGACCACCGATTACGGCGGCATCCACCAGCAGCTTTTCCCAGCCAGCCAGCATCTCGTGTCCATCGGGCACTTGCGCCAGCGACAGATATTCGGCGAAGCGGGATGCCGAGCAGCCCTCCGCCGCACAAGCCAGCAACGCGAGAAAAGCTCGCCCTGCCGAGTCCGGGCGGCTTGCGCCTTGGCTGAAGTAAGCCGGAATCGCGGCTCGGCGCAACGCCTCTTCCACCAGGGCTTGGTAGCGCCTGGGATCTCGGAGAACGACGGCGACCTCATCGAACGCCGCCCCATTTTCGGCAAGCGATACGATGCGGCGAGCGATCTCAACACACTCCATGCCTTCCCCGGCGGCGGAGAAAAACTGCACGCTCTCGTTTGCCGTCCGGACTTCCGGCACGCGTGGGGAAAATAACCACCTGCGCGCCGAGTCGAGCGAGGAGTTTCCAGCTAGTTCCGCGACCCCCTCGCTTTGGACGCCAAAGATTCTCCCCAGCCGCGTAGAACTGGAGCGATCATCCGACAGGTGAATGGCCAGTGCCTCTGCTGCCCGGCCGACCACCGCTGTCAGAAACCGCTCCTCGCAAGCATCCGAAATTTCCGGATCAAGGCAGATCAGGGGAAGGCCCAACAGCCGATGCGATGCCTCGGCAGCAAGCTCAAACAGCATCGGAACATCGGCCAGAGATCGCGTGGCCAGCTCGTTTTTGCAAAACGAACCCAATCGAGCCAGATCGACGCCTGGCTTTCCGACTCGTTCGAGTTCGGCGGGCCCGACACCCTGGGACCGCAACTCTGAGAGCGTGCCAGCCAACACTCGCGCGAACCCCGGCGTCGAAGCGACTGGCCCGAAGTAGCCTAGACGTCCGCTCGAATTCAGTTCAAAAGCGGCACGGGCGGCCAAAGCTTCCGAGCCCAAACCCGAGACCATGCTGAGTCCGCCGTCAGCCAGGGCCGGAGCCGCAACGGAGGCGGCGAATTGAAGCAGAGTAAAGCGGTGCACTCCCAGCAGCCCGGCACCTGCATTGGTCCGCACAAATTCATCGGCGGCGGATCGTGTGGCGGCCAGCACCACCACCTCACTAGCTTTGGCCCAGTCGCGCAGAATCACCCCAGCTTCGACAAGCAAGGGTGCATACGAACGGCTCTGGATCACCCGCTTGGACACTACAACTATGGTACGGCTCCGCCTGTTCTACCTTCCAGGCGGTAGACCTTGTTCCATGCGAACTCATACGCGCCTGCCGGAAGATCCTCCTTCAGTTCCAGAACATAAGTCTCCCGATTCGTGGTCACGCGGAAGCGATACGAGTCAGGTCTGCCAATGGTCTCGATATCTCGATAGAGCCACGTTCGCGAGTCCACCGGCTTCTCGCTGACAAACTGAATTCCGTCATCGCCGATCTCAAGCATCCCGCTAGTCCCGCCCAGCGCGCGTCGATGATAGGCGGCAGCTCTAAACCTTGCGCCCTCCGGGTAATGGCCTACAACGGGCCGGTGAACGTGAGCCGTCAAAAACTTCGCGAGTTCCTCGACTGGCGCATCCGACCGGGCCCGAAAAACCTGTTCGCGGCGGTCATATGTTTCGAACCTTAGCGCACGGGGATCGGCGACCGCTGCCTCGCGCAGATCGCGCAACGGAATCGTTATCCGCGTCTTGCCATCGCGAGATTGAAAAGTGACAGCTTGGGCGTCCACGCGCAGAGTTCCAAGCTGGTGGCTCAGTATCCTTGATCGCGACACCTCTAGCTCGAAGTTGTCCGCAGCCGACGCAGCGAATACCATTGGCACTATGAAAAAGAGCAGCTTCATTCTGCCTCCCTGGCAAGCTTGCGCACTTCAAAACCCTTCCAAATCTCGTACACCGCCGGGTAGACCAACAACTCCAGCAAGAACGAAGTGAAGATGCCGCCCACCATGGGAGCCGCGATGCGCCGCATCACATCCGAACCAGCGCCGTGCGACCACATGATAGGCACGAGCCCGAGAAACATCACCGCAACCGTCATCACCTTCGGACGCAGACGCTTCACCGCCCCTTCTTCTATTGAGGCCCGCAGGTCGTTCGAATTTCGCATCTGGCCTGCCCGCTTTCGCTCGTCATACGCCAGCTCCAAATAAAGCAGCATGAAGACTCCAGTCTCGGCATCCACACCCAGCAGCGCGATCAAACCAACCCAGACAGCCACGCTCATGTTGTAGCCCAGCAAATAGAGCAGCCAGATAGCGCCCACCGCCGAGAAGGGAACTGCAAGCAGAATGATCAGAGTCTTGGCGAACGATCCTGTGTTGAAGTACAACAGTAAAAACACGATCAAGAGCGTGATCGGGACCACGATCCGCAACCGCTCGGTGGCGCGTTGGAGATATTCGAACTGACCGCTCCAAACGAGCTGATATCCAGGCGGCAGGCGAACACTCTGAGATACCGCGCGCTTCGCCGTCGCAACATAGGTGCCCAGGTCCATTGTTGTATCCACGTAAACGAATCCCGCCAGGAAGCCCTCTTCGTTCTTGATCATCGGAGCGCCCGTGCGAACCGTGAGATCCGCCAGCTCGGAAATCGGGATTTGAGAGCCGTCAGCCGTAGGGATCATCACCCGACTCAGCTTCGAGAGATCGTCGCGAAGTCCGCGCGCATACCGCACATTCACCGAATAGCGTTCGCGGCCTTCCACCGTGGTCGTGACGTTCTGTCCACCCACCGCCGCTTCCAGGATCTGGTTCACCTGTGCAACGCTCAGGTTGTAGCGAGCAGCTTCTGCGCGCTTCACTTGGTAATCTATGTAGTACCCGCCTGTAACGCGTTCGAAGAAGGCGCTGCGTGTTCCCGCCACGCCTTGCAATACATGCTCCACCTGCAAACCGATCTCTTCGATGGTCGCCAGCTTCGGTCCCATTACTTTCACACCCACCGGCGTGCGAATCCCGGTAGTGGTCATGTCAATGCGCGTGCGAATCGGAAACAGCCACGCGTTCGCGAATGACGGAATCTGTACCGCGCGGTCGAGCTGGTCAATCAGCGCATCCCAAGCGATAGGCTGCTCTTCAGGCCAAAACCGGGCGAATTGCGGCTTACTCCAGACTGGAGCCCAACCCGAATACCAGCGCTCGTGATGTTCCTTAGGCCACTCGCTCTCGGGCTTCAGCAACACTGTGGTTTCCACCATGCTGAGCGGAGCCGGGTCCGTGGCACTGTCGGATTTGCCGATCTTTCCGTACACGCTTTTGATCTCCGGAAACTGATAAAGAAGTTTGTCCTGGATCTGGAGATATCTGCTTGCCTCGGTAATCCCGATACCCGGCAGCGTGATCGGCATGTAGAGAATCGAGCCTTCATTGAGCGGAGGCATGAACTCGGATCCAAGGCGCTGATAAATCGGAATCGTGATCAGCACTACGATCACGGCCGCAATCACCACCAGCCAGCGCAGTTTTAAAACGGCCCGAACGATCGGATGATAGATGCGCATCAGAGGTTGGCTGATCGGATGCCGCTCCTCGCTGTGAAACTTCCCTACCAGCAGCGCATTTGCTATCCACG
>JANXQZ010001017.1 GCA_025353235.1 Bryobacterales bacterium | reverse complement strand
ACACCGCCATTCTTCACATACTCGAGAATGCGGTTGTTATAGGTCCTCAGATCCTGGCGTGCCGCATAGGTCCGGACCCCTAACAGAAGCCTTATCGGATCACTGCGGTATCGGAGTATGGCGGACGTAGTTACAGCGAAGGCTACGAAGTCACCGGCTACTCCGGCTTGCGGCCCTATTTCCTGTATCGGCCAGCCACGTACACGCTTTCGGGCGTTGACGTCAAGGTGGCGCCGGGCTTGAAAGTCGGCTACGTGATGGGCAGCGGAGACGATGTTCCGTCATCGCTGGAACACCTAGGGGTGAAGGTAAACTTCGTAGGGCCGGCAGACATCGCGACTGGAGATTTGAGCAAGTACGACGTGCTTCTGTTAGGGGTCCGGACCTATGCGGCACGCCAGGATCTGAGGACCTATAACAACCGCATTCTCGAGTATGTGAAGAATGGCGGTGTAGTCATCGTTCAGTACAACACGCCTGAATTCGATCGCAATTACGGGCCGTTTCCTTATGTAATGGGATCCAATCCCGAAGAAGTGACTGACGAGATTTCGAAGGTGCGGATTCTAAATCCTGCGAACCCTGTGTTCAACTGGCCGAACAAGATTACTGAACGCGATTTCAGCGGCTGGGTGGAAGAGCGCGGTTCGAAGTGGATGAAATCCTGGGACGCGCAGTACGAGGCGCTGCTAGAAACGCACGATGAGGGACAGGAGCCTCAAAAAGGCGGACTGTTGTATGCGAGATACGGAAAGGGCGTGTATGTTTACAATGCCTATGCGTTCTATCGGCAGCTGCCCGAGGGCGTGCCGGGTGCGTACCGGATCTTTGCAAATATGATTAGCTTGCCAAAAAATCCAATGAGATAAGGCAGGGAGAAGTTGGCTGGGAGGCAGGGACTCGAACCCCGATACGCGGCTCCAGAGGCCGCAGTCTTACCATTAGACGACCTCCCAACAGGTCAGCTTCGATCTTAACATGAAGCCTAACGGTTGGAGCGGCCATGAGTTCCCGCCGCAGGACTAGAATAGGCTTGTGGCTGCCTTTCGAGCGTTGCTGTTTCTTCTCCTCGCATCCAATCTTTTCGCTCTCAGCAACATATTTCCCCTGAAAGATATCAGGCCCGGCCAGCGCGGGATCGGTAAAACGGTGCTCTCAGGCGATCGGATTGAAGAATTTCAGTTCGAGGTATTAGGAGTCCTCGACAATATAGGGCCGAAGCAATCTGTCATTTTAGCCCGGCTTTCGGGCGCTCAGCTCGAGAAGACCGGGGTAATTCAGGGGATGAGCGGCAGCCCCGTCTACATTGACGGAAAGCTGGTAGGTGCCGTGGCCCTGGCGTTCCCCTTCTCCAAGGATCCCATTGCCGGCATTCGTCCTATCGAGGACATGCTGCCCCTGGGCGCACCCATTGCACCCGCTCAACATCTCGCGCGCGCTCCGAAGTCCGCCATGCGCGACTTGGTGGAGATTGCCACGCCTCTGTCGTTCGGCGGATTTACGTCCGGCACGCTCGACCATTTTTCAGATGACATGCGCAAGCTCGGACTTGAGCCTCGTCAGGGAGTTTCGAGTGGCGGGCGCATCCCCCCGAAGATGGGCAACCCGGCCCAGCTCCATCCCGGCGGCATGATCACGGTCCAACTCCTTTCGGGCGATCTAAGCATCGGCGCGGATGGCACTGTTACCGAGATCGACGGCAATCGGATCTTCGCTTTTGGACACCGATTCCTCTCGGTCGGCGGCACGGAACTTCCGTTCGCGCGAGCGAGCGTGATCACGGTTCTCGCGAACCTCTCTTCTTCATTTAAGATTTCATCGGCTCGTGAATGGATGGGCACCATCACCGAAGATCGGAGCACCAGCGTGTATGGCGAACTGGGTCGACGCGCTTCTACGGTGCCGCTGTCGATTGAACTCCATGGCGCCCGCCACTCGCCTTTTTCCTATCACATGCAAATGGTAAATGATCGCATTCTATCCCCGTTCATTCTGCAAATGGCGGTCTTCTCGGCCATCGACGCAACCGAACGAACCGTGGGGATGGGCAGCTTCACGCTGCATGGAGAGGTGGATTTTCAGCAGGGGGTTCCACCCCTCAGGATCGATAACACTTACGCGGGTGACTTTGGCGTTGCGCAGCAAGCCGCCCAAGGCGTGGCCTCGCCGCTCTCCTACATTCTCGGCGCGGGGTTCGATGCTCTGAAGATCAAGGACATTCGGCTCACGATCGATGTTTCGGAAAGCAAACAGATTGTGCAGGTAGACCAGCTTGCCGTATCGAAAAGAGAAACTCATCCGGGCGACACCGTGGAATTGGCGGTTACGCTGAGCGGGGAAAATGGTTTGGAAATCCTCCGCACGCTTCAGTATCAAGTTCCGCTCGGTGCGCCAGCCGGAACGCTGCAGTTTACCGTGTCGGACGCCACCTCGGCCAATCTCACCGACTTTCA
>JANXQZ010000992.1 GCA_025353235.1 Bryobacterales bacterium | reverse complement strand
ATTAACAATCGGCTTGCAGATTAACAATCGGCCCCACATTGGCAGCAAACCGTGCTGTTTCCGCGAGGGCGAAGAAATCACGCGCGGCGGTGTTCGTCGCGAGCCATGTCGTACAGCGCGCGAATGTACCCAATGCTGTAGGCCCACCCCGTATGCCGGTCCCCGACCATTTGCGGCACGTGATCGGCAATCAGAATCCCGCGATAGTCCACATCCACCAGCGTTCGCATGAGCTTCTTCATATCCGTATAGCCGTCGTCCACATACGTTTCGACAAAGTTAGGAATCGGACCCGTCACATTGCGGAAGTGAATCTTCCACAGTTTGTCCATCTTCGCGAAGGCTCGCGCAGCCTCGAAAACATCCTTCCCCATCCCAGCGCCGCCTTCCATCCAGGTCCCGCAACATAAGCAGACGCCCACGTTCGGGCTGTTCGCGATCTTCAGGGCGCGCACGTACCCGTCAAAGTTGCCAAAAATGCAGCGCGGGATGCCGCCGAGTTCGGGCACTGGCGGATCGTCGGGATGGATGCCGATGCGCACACCCGCTTCCTCGGCAACGGGAACCACCTGTTTGATGAAATACGTGTAGTTGTCCCACAACTCATCTTTCGCGTACTTCCGGCCGTGGGTCAGCGGGGGCTCGAAAGTCTTGTCCATCCAGTAGCCCTTGGCAGTTTCCTGGTGAAATGCGCGGGCCGCAGCACCGCCCCGGGTGGTCTCGCCTTTGGGAGAACTCCAGATGCCGTTGCCCATGTGCGCGTAGGTTGTGTAATGGATCCCCGCCTTTCCCAGGTTTCGAAGATACTGCTTGTACTCTTCGATCTTCTCGTCGCGCCCTGGAAGATTCAGAGTCACCTCGGGCATGTTATGCACGTTTGTATTGCCGATGTTGGCAACCTTCAACCCGGCTGCTTCTAACCGCTGTTTGAAGGCTGCGAACATCTCGTATGTGCCGCCGGACGTTCCAATGCTGACGTACTGCACGCCGATCTGCTTAGCGAAAGTCAGGTCTTCCTCGTCGAACTTGGTCGGGAGCTGAAGGGAAATCTTGATGCCGGGCGAAAGGGGCTCTAGCGGCTGCCGAGCAGCCTGCGCCGCAGTCAGGGCTGCCGCGCTCCCGGCCAGCACTCGGGCAAAGTCTCGGCGGGTGGGGAATATCTGTTTCACGCGCTGATTATATGACAAAGCTGGAGGCGCTTAAAATGGCACTGTGAACCGATCTGAGATGTACCGGCGTCTTCGCAACCATCGCGGCCCGTGGGACATGATCGTGGTGGGCGGGGGCGCTACCGGAGTTGGCGTAGCCATCGACGCTGCGACCAGGGGCTACGATGTGCTCCTGCTCGAACAACACGATTTCGGCAAGGGAACGTCCAGCCGCAGCACGAAGCTCGTCCACGGCGGCGTGCGCTACCTGGAGCAGGGCAACATATCGCTCGTGATGGAAGCTCTCAA
Source organism: Bryobacterales bacterium (assembly GCA_025353235.1). GTDB lineage: Bacteria > Acidobacteriota > Terriglobia > Bryobacterales > Bryobacteraceae > JANXQZ01. Next base: position 9,234 of record JANXQZ010000992.1, on the reverse strand, counting down.
GGAGCGCGGGCTTCTGCTGAGGAATGCGCCGCATCTGGTACATGACCTGGGGTTCGTGGTTCCCAACTACGATTGGTGGGAAGCGCCATTCTACGGGCTTGGCCTGAAAGTTTACAACCTGCTGGCCGGGAAGTACGGGTTCGGTTCATCGCGCATTCTATCCAAGGAAGAGACGCTGGAGCGGCTTCCCACGCTCAAGACGGAAGGGCTGCGGGGCGGCGTGATTTACTACGATGGGCAGTTCGACGATGCCCGGCTGCTGATCAACATGGTGACTACTGCGTTTGAGAAAGGCGCGACTTTGTTGAACTACGTCCAGGTGACAGAACTCACAAAGGATGCGGAGGGATTCATCGATGGCGTGGTGGCCCAGGATGCGGCCAATGGTGAAACGTACCGCGCTTCGGCGAACCTTGTCATCAATGCGACTGGTGCATTTACCGACGGCGTTCGCAGGCAGGCCGACGCGGAAGCGAAGCCCCTGATCGCGCCTAGCCAGGGGATTCATCTGGTATTCGATCGGTCGTTCGTGGCAGGCGACAGCGCGATCATGGTGCCCCACACCAGCGACGGCCGCGTGATGTTCGCCATTCCCTGGCACAACCATGCGCTGATTGGAACCACCGACACTCCGATCGACCAGGCAACTCTGGAGCCGATCGCCATGGAGCAGGAGATCGATTTTATTCTGACCACGGCTGCGCTCTACCTCGCGAAAAAGCCGACTCGGGGTGATGTGCTCAGCGTATTCGCCGGGATACGGCCTCTGGTGAAATCGCAGAGCGGAGTCAACACGGCGGCCTTGTCGCGCGACCACACGATTCACATTGACAACTCGGGTTTGTTGACGATTTGCGGGGGCAAGTGGACCACCTATCGGCGCATGGCGGAAGATTGCGTGAACCAAGCGGCGGTGCTGGGTCACCTGCCAGAGCAGCCTTGTGCGACGGAGCGCTTGAATATTCACGCGTTCCACTCCAGTGCGGCGAAGTTTGGCGATCTGGCGATTTACGGATCGGACGCGCTGGGCATTCGCGCCTTGATGGACGCCGCGCCTGAACTGGCGACGCCGCTGCATGCGGCTCTGCCTTACACGGGAGCCGAGGTGGTGTGGGCCACTCGACACGAGATGGCGAGGACCGTAGAGGATGTGCTCTCGCGCCGAACGCGCGCGCTTTTTCTGAATGCTAGAGCGGCAATCGAGATGGCGCCCGCTGCCGCGGATCTAATGGCCCGCGAATTAGGAGAATGCGACGGGTGGAAAGCTGAGCAACTGAAGGAGTTTTACCAAACTGCGAGTAATTATCTAATTTCTTGAGCGGCGCGCCGGGTTAGGCCGCTCATGTGCAATGAAGTTTGCAGGAGACTTCTCGCAATGGTAAATCTGCAACCCGGCGGTCGCGCTGCGCATCACCTGATACCGCCGACCCCGGCCCCATCCACCCCTTCTTCTCAATCGCTTACCGACAAGCTGAGCGAGGCATTGAAGATAGCTCTGCAGCAAAGCGGCATCGATCCATCCAGTTTCAAATTGACAATTGAGCCCAATTCGGGACAAATTAATGGCACGACGCCGATTCCTGCCACCTCCGCCTCTCCCACCACCGCTGCAGCGAAACTAGGATTCAACGCGCTGATCCCCCCGGATACACTGGCTCCGCAGACGAACATTTACAAGCCGCCCGTTCAACATTGGTACGGAGCGGATGCCGTAGACGACGCGTATTGGAGCAAGCAACCTGCTGCCGTGCAGCAACTGCGGGAGATCGACAATATGGATCAGCGGCACGGCATGGCCACGCAACTGGCCGCTGCGGGATACCAAATTGACGTTCCGATCATGGTGTGGGGCTGGGATGCTGGAAAAACCATGGCTCTCCGCAGCGACATGGGTTATACCTGGGTGCCGTCAGCGCTTCAGAACCCGGTATCGGCCGCACCTGGACTTACGGGACCCGGCATCACGCCCTACGACCCTAAGAATCCTCCTGCCGGTTCCATTCACGTGGGCTAAGGGGCTACGCGTCGTCGCCGTTCGAGCGTTAACAGTTGCCACCAGGCTTCGTCTGTTCCGGCGGAGGTAACACAATGTTTGAATACAACATGCTTAGAAATTTGATCGTTTTGGCTGGCTTGGTTTCCACGGCGCTGCACGCCGGACCGCCGCTGATTTGCCACCCCTTCGAAATTGGCAGCGCGCACTCGCTCCCCTGGGGCACGTCGACCGCTGGCGGGTGGGACAACCCCGATGCCAGTTACGATCTCCATCGGCTGCAGGCAGACACGCTAGCGCTTCTGAATCCTCAAACCGCAGTTCTGGCGCGGATGGAAACTATCCGGAGAGCCGCGATTTACGGGGTCCAGGATGCCGCTGTGATGAAGTCGCTGCTATCTAGCTTGCAGGGCCGGACTGGGAAAAGCACGGCCCTTGCTCTTTTCGATTATGGGTACATGCTGGCCACTCTGAAGCAGATCGAGTGGAGATACAAGCAGGATCTCAGCGACGGCGTCGACGGGTACACCCTGGTGAAGAAAGCTCTAGCGATTGAAGCAAATCCAGAAATGCACTTTGCCGCGGCGATTATCGCTTCGTCTGCGCCTGTGCGGCCTGCGGAGCGCAACGAGCATCTTCAGTTGGCCCGCGCCGCTAGCAGCGATCGAACATTGGCGCAAAACGTCTCTAATCTGTTCAAGGATTAGCGGTAAGCCGCATCCGCTTGTTCAGCTAACTCGAATAAGTAATTTAGGAAGTCTTGCCGGTGGCCGATGAAGAGCCCGTCATCCTGAAAGCTGTTAATTGCGGCGACAGCGCCCGAGTTCTTCGTCGATGTCGGGCGGATGATCGCCACCGGCCCCAGCGCCTTATTCAGGAAATGCGTGGGTTCCGGCATAATCAGGTTGGCTTGCAGCGTATCGCCGTTGGTGGATTCCGGCGAGGTTTCGCCTTTTGCCTGCTTCAGGTCCGCAAAAGACACGGTCACCTTTGTCTTGGGATCCACCACGTTGATCAGCGGAAGCGCATTGCCCGCTTTATCCTGCCAAGTCTGGAAGTGCATGATCTCGGATCCCCCAATGCCGAGCAGGATGCGCAGTACTTCCAGGCTGCTTACCTTTTGCGCAAGCGTCGCGTACAGACTCGTGCCACCCTGTTCGATGAAGGCAAAATGGAAACCGGCAGTGAAGGCGATTGCTTGCAGGAACGGAGTAAGGGACTTGGTATTGTCGCCGCTCAAAAAGCTTCCGTCCGTGTCGGCGTCGCTTCTCGGGATCGCAGTGTGTTGCCCCACTGCCAGACTCGGAACCGCTTGAGCGAACTTTGCCCCCGAATCGAAATCGGGATTGGTGATGCTGCGGTATCTGGACCAAAACGTGGTGTCCACGGTAAGTTGCGTGAGGTTTGTCAGCCGGTGGCGAACTTGTCAGCGCCTTTCGCTTGACTGCTCGGGAGCCTGCGGAATGGTTCGAGGCTGACGGGCGCCTCCCCTTTCGACATCAAATAATTATTCAAGAATCTCGCGTGGCTTATTTCATCGTCGGTATTGTCGTGAATATACTGCGGCATGTCGCCGTCCAGTATGAGAAGAGCGCCTTGATAAAGGTCGTTCCCTCCCTGAACTCCAGACACTTCTTTGTCTTGGGTTCCCCCGAGTTCGGAATACTGCAGCCATAGATCCGTCTCGATAATTTCGGCGGCGGCCAGCAGTCTTATGATCGCGATATCGCCCCTGGTTAGCTCGGGTGATTCTTCCGCTAGGAGGAGGCCGGCTGCGGGCAGCGCGGAGGTTGCAATGGCTGCGCTTCTCAGAAACGAGCGCCGCTGGATTACATGCTTATTCATGGTTGGTTTCAGCTCCTGGTTGACGTGTAAATCTTTACTAATTGCAAGGCTACTCGGATTCAATTTTGTAATTGCATCCGCAATGTAAAACTTCTGTAAAAGAAATTTGCGACTTGAATTTCTAACAACCTGCGGTCGAGCGGCAATTAGAAAGCTGTTTCAAATAAGCAATGATCTGTTTGCGTTCGTCGGGGTTGGTAAGCCGGAAGCCCATGTCGGTATCCGGAACCAGCTTCTCGGGATCGGTCAGCCAGCGGTCGAGCGATGCTTCGTCCCAGGATATTTGAGCTTTTCTCAGACCTTCGGAGTAGAGGAACGTAGGCGTCGCTCCCGAACGCCGCCCATAGACTCCCCGGAGTCGCGGCCCTTCCTTGTCGCGATCCAAACTATGACAGCCGCTGCAACGCCGCTCGAACACTTTTTGTCCCAGGGAGGTCTCCTCGGCCTTGCTATGCAACGAGAGCGTCGCCGCGATGAAAGCAGTGAGAATCAGCGAGCGTTTCATAGCCCTTGCGGATCGAGCGTGGAATCGACAACCGCCAACGCATGGTTGCGCGCGACGAACTGAACGTCCGTGATGCCGAGCGTGCTTCGCAGCTTTTCCGCAGGCACTTTCATGGGACCGGGCGAGGGCGCTTTACCGGGGCCGGGTTGCGGAAACGCGGTCGACATCGCCGTGTGAAACGTGACGTTGCCTTCCACTTTTTGCATCACCTGATGAATGTGGCCGTTGAGAACCGTGACGGATCCGAACCTTTTCAGGTACCCGAGCGCTTGCTCGCCATCCTGCGTACCCCAACCCCAGTCCTGATAAACCGTCCACAGAGGTATGTGAGCGAAAACCACAACGGGCGTGCTCGATCCGCGAGCTTTGAGATCCGCCTGCAACCATTCCAGCTGTTCCGCGCCAAGCTTCCCCAAGCCCTCCAGCGCGGCCGAATTCACCAGGCCGACAAAGTGCGCGCCCTTGTGGTCAAAGCTATACCAGCCCTTGCCCTTGGCGTTTTTTCCGTAGCGCTCCATGTACAGCTTGCCGTCGTCCGCCGAAGTGTCGTGTTCGCCGGGAACGTAAAAAACCTGCTTTTGGCGACAGCCTTTCAGAATTTCGTCCATGGTGTCGAACTCGCCCGGTTTGGCCAAGTGGCTAAGGTCACCGGTGTGGATGATGAAGTCCGGCTGCTGGGGAAGCGCGTTGATCTTATCCACCGTGGCCTGCAACGTGGCGTTCACGTCAGGGTTGGCCGGCTTGTTGAATCCGATATGGCTGTCGCTGATCTGGACGAAGCTGAACTGCCCCTTCGCATGGCCTGCCATGTTCTGGCCGAAAGCCCGCGAGCTCGCTATTCCGGCACTGATGCTCCAGGCCATTCCGGTTCCCGCCCATGCCATGCATTCCAGAAACCCGCGGCGGTCTATCCCATGGTCATTGGTAGTGCGCTTCATTGTCTGTCTCCTGCTTGCTGTACTTCGCTTCGTTGGGAATTATTCCCGGAATAAGCCTCCCTCTCAGGCGGTAATCGAGATAGGGAGAACACAATTGAGAATTCCGTTTCGACAAATCGCGTTTGCGATGTCAGTAGGGGGCGCAGCCACTTGAATCTCTCGCGTTGGAACGAATACTCGGTGGATGAGAGGAGGGAACGCCTGGCCGCTATCGCAGCCGCCGTGAGAGGTAGAGTGATGCCGCTGCCGAGGTTCCTCTACCTGCATCCAGATGCGAAGCTCTCGGATGCCGAGATCGACAGCGTGTATCGGTGGACTAAGAACGAGCGTCGGCGCCCGAGCCGGCTGGAAGCAGGTAGCTCATTACAGTACCGGAAGCCCGCTCAGCAGTTGCTAATCAGAAATGAAAGGACGAACGCACGACCCTATTCGACCGATCCACAATCGCTGTGGCCGTGAACGGAAAGCGCTCGTCGCGTAATTCCACTTTCGAGCCGCCCTCGGGTTCATCGGTGGGCGAAACCATCAACAGCGGATAGATCGCAAAGTTCCCCAACACTCGGAATGCCTCGGTCTTCTTCGCCGCGTCGAGCGCCGGACTCGGATCAGGCTTGTAAAACTTGGTTCCGGAATTTGGGTCGAATTCGCTGGCCAGGTTCATATCGAAACGGATCGCCAGTCGCTCGGTCTCCACCCAGCCGATCCAGCGCAGCGGATTCACCGCTCCTGGAAAGGCTCCGGTGCGCACAGGTGCAGCCCCTTCGTAGATGCGCGAGTTCAACGCTTGCAGCGCTCGCTCATGCAGCAAGTATCTTCCAAAATCGTAGACGAGGAAAAACGACAAAGCGAAAATGGCTAGGCCTCGACCCGAGCTTGGCTTGGCCCCGATTTCAGAGCTGACAAGCTTGCCGAGCAACGGGCCAACGACAGCCAGCAACAGCGCCGCCCAAATCCACACGTCAATTACATTATTCAGATCGCTATGAAACCACGTTCCCGAGAAAGGCAGCAGCAGTCGGACGGCGTATGCGTTGGTCCAATCCAAGAGCAAGTGGCTCCCCAGGCCGATCAGCGACAACACGTAAGCGGCGAGCCATCCCGCGCGGGACCGTCCTACCGCCATCGCCAGCAGCACCGGCACAATCGCCAAGAGAGGCATCGCTGCCAGCGAGTGCGTGATGCCGCGATGCTGGTCGAGATAGCTTAGAGACCCGCCCGCTGCGGCGATCACGTCAACGTCTGGCAGATTGGCCGCCACCAGCAGCACCAGCGTCGGCCGCGCGTAAAAGCGGTTCAGGCCAGCGCGGCTCAGTGCCAGTCCGGTTAGCGTGTGTGTGAGGTTGTCCATTCCTGTTGGAACGTGGAAGCCTTGCGCCGTTCGCGATAGTTCTGCGGGAGCAGCAGAGTGAGAGAGCGAGGGACGATCTCCAGGTTGATCGGGAGCGGGCCCGCGTATTCACCATCGATCTGTGAATAGATTCGTGCGTCTTCGGGTGCGAACAATCTGACGTTGCGCGTGTGGAGGATGGTAATCCCGGGAATGCGATCCATATTCCCCGTCATGATGCCCACCATGTAGCGCAGATAGTGGAATGAGTTTTCGCCTGAGAACAGCACAAGCTCGAACTCATCATCCATCAGCGTCACGGAACGCGCGATTTCCAGATCGCCTCCGTAGTTGCGGACGCGGCTCGCCAGTGCAAAGCTGGTGCGATAGCGGCGTCCATCCGCTTCCACCTCGAACTCCGGAAAGCGTCGGCCAAGCTGAGAAAATCCGCCGATCCAGTACGAGACCTTTCCGAGCGCCGCTTTCAAAGAGGCGTTGATGTGATAGACGATATGGGCGTCCAGGCCTGCCCCGCACATCAGCAAAAAGTATCGACCCGGCCGCTCGGCGCCATCTTGGTGAAGAGCCAAAGAGACCCGCTCGGGAATCCAACTTCCAAGCTGGCCTGCGGCGTGGACCATCCGGCTCCCAATGCGCGTCTCCATTGCAAGCACATTCGCGGTCCCGCCGGGAAGGATGCCGAGGGGCACCGGCGAATACACCATGCCGTTTACGACTTCATTGATGGTGCCATCGCCGCCTGCCACCAGGATCAGGTCCGCTCCTCTATCGAGACAACATTTCGCAATCTCCGCAGCGGAACCGGGGCCTGTCGTGGACAGCGATTTGATCTCATGTCCGGCCTGGCGCATCACCGCAATTGACTGATCGAGCAAGCGCCTTCGCCGCCTGATCTGCCCCGCGCAGGGATTGTAAATTAAGAAAGCTCTCCGGTAGGTGGCGATAGTAACCTAATTATATAGACATTGATGATCGAGAACGAAATCGAGCGTTTGCGCACGGAATTGCGGCACCATGAACACCTGTATTACGTGCTCGATCAGCCACAAATCACGGACGCAGAGTATGACGTCCTCATGCGAAGGTTGCAGCAGCTTGAGGCCGAGCGACCCGATCTGCTGACAACGGATTCGCCCACTCAAAGGGTGGGAGGCAAGCCGCGAGAAGGGTTCGTCAAAGTGCCGCATAGCTCGCCCATGCTCAGTCTGGACAACGCACTTACTGAGGGCGAATTGCGCGAGTTTGACCGGCGCGTACGCGAGTTGCTGGGCGGGGCTCCCTACGAGTATGTAGCGGAGCTTAAGATGGATGGACTCTCGATGGCGGTCCACTATCGGGGCAGCGCGTTTCGGCAGGCCATCACGCGGGGCGACGGGTCAGTGGGCGAGGACGTTACCGAGAATGCGCGAACCATTCGGTCAGTCCCTTTGCGGACTAAGACCGAGATGCCGGATGACTGGGAAGCGCGCGGCGAGACGATCATGAATCGGAAGTCTTTCGCTCGCCTGAATGCGGATCGCGTTGCTCGCGAATTGCCTCCTTTCGCCAATCCTCGCAATGCGGCTGCGGGTGCGCTGCGAGCATTGGAACCCGGAGTTACAGCTTCTCGGCAGCTCGACTACTTCGCGTACTTCTTCATGGTGAACGGGCAGCCGGTCTGCGAGAGCCATTGGGAGTCGCTCGACCGACTGGTTGAAGCGGGATTCAAAGTGAATCCTTACCGGCGCAAGTGTGCCGACCTGGCGGAGTTGCTCGCATTTTTCCAGGAGTGGGAGACGAAGCGCGACGCGCTGCCGTATGAGATCGATGGCGTGGTGGCCAAGGTGGACTCGATCCCGCAGCAGAAGATGCTCGGATGGACTTCGAAGGCGCCGAGGTGGGCAATCGCGATCAAATTCCCCGCGCGCCAGGGACAGACCGTGATCGAGAACATCGAAGTGCAGGTGGGGCGCACGGGCGCTCTTACCCCGGTCGCGCATCTTAAGGGCGTCGTGCTTAGCGGAGTGACGGTCACGCGTGCGACGCTGCACAACGAGGACGAGATTGCGCGTCTGGGCGTGCAAATCGGCGATACGGTTCTGCTGGAGCGGAGTGGCGATGTGATTCCCAAGGTGGTGCGCGTGGTGCTGGAGGGCGAGGTGCGGCGGCCTTTCCACATGCCAACGCATTGTCCCGTGTGCGGTGGCGAAGTGGTGCGGGAACCGGGTGAATCGGCCAGCCGGTGCATTAATACGAACTGCCCTGCACGTCTGCGGGAATCGATTTTGCACTTCGCTTCCAGGGGCGTGATGGATATCGATGGGATGGGCGATGCTCTGGTCGATCAACTGGTGAAGGCGAAGCTGGTAGGGAACGTAGCGGACATTTATAACCTTACGCTCGATCAGCTATTAGAGCTGGAGCGCATGGGCAAGAAATCCGCCGAGAAAATTCTTGGGAACGTTGCTGCGTCTAAAAGCAAGCCGATGCCGCGCGTGTTGAATGGCTTGGGCATACCGTTCGTGGGCGAGCGAACAGCGCAGATTCTGGCGGACACGTTTGGCAGCATCGATACCATCGCGCTGGCAGATCAGGAGACGCTGCAGCAAGCGGAGGAAGTGGGGCC
>JANXQZ010000979.1 GCA_025353235.1 Bryobacterales bacterium | reverse complement strand
CACGCCATCGAGTGCCGCATTAATGCCGAGAACCCGGACACCTTCGCTCCGTCACCTGGCCGCATCACGGGTTTAAATTTACCGGGGGGCCCGGGCGTGCGCGTGGATACTGCAGCTTACACGGACGGCGTAATCCCGCCCTACTACGATTCGCTAGTGGCAAAGCTGGTGACGTGGGGACACGATCGCACCGAGGCCATCGCGCGCATGCGGCGAGCGCTGGATATGTTCGTGGTGGAGGGGATCTACACAACCATTCCGCTACATCAGAAGATACTGGCCGATCCGGAGTTTGCGGCGGGCAAGTTGGATACTAACTTCCTGACGCGCATGAAAGCTCGCGGATAGCGCTATCATTCGATCATGACTACCGAAGAACGGCTCGAGCGAATTGAGACCAATCTCGAACGGCTTGTCACGGTTCAAGAAAGAATGATGGACCTGTTGGGTCTCACCGTGGAAGGCCAGCGCAGGCTTGCGGAACAGTTGGAGCGCATGGCCACGCTGCTGCTCGCGATCGCCGATAAAGTGAACGACATGGGGACGAAGGTTAACGAAATGGGCGATAAGGTCAACGAAATCGGCGACAAGCTGAAAGAGACCGACGAAAAGCTCAACGCGCTGATTGCCGTGGTCGACGGTCTCATACGGCGCAAAGAGACCATCAACTAGGCCGCGCTGCTATTCCCCCTGCTTGCGCACTGCGGCTCTCTTCATAGAAGGCTGCGAACTCGCGGGTTTCTTCGGCGCGGCTTTCTTTAGTAAACGGTTCACGCAGCGAATCAGGTGCGCCACTTCATTTGAGCTCTTTTGAATCACCGCGTCCGCCCCGGTATTCTCTTCGCTGAGACCGAGCGTGTCCGTGAAGCCGGAAAGCAGAATAATAGGAACGCCCGGACTGGTGAGCCGGATCTGCACGATGAACTCCAATCCGTTCATAGACGGCATCTTGAAATCCGTTACAATCAAGTCAAATTTCTGTTTCGAACACAGTTCCAAAGCTTCGCGCGGCTTAGGGCAGGTTACAACATGATGACCCAGTTCGGCGAGAACGCTCTTCCGAGCGAGCAGCCCTAAGTCGTTATCATCCACAATTAGTATGTTTGCTGAGGGAATGCGGTTCGGAGCAGAAGGCATGAGGGGCAGACGTGAAGTTAACAGGCCCGTAACCAGTCTGTCAACGCAATCGTATCGGTTGGGAAAAGCGGCACATTGAGAGCTTGACTCTGGGTGGTGCCTGTGCCTGTTTGAGAGCCTGCGCTATTCAACTTCGCGAGGCGCCGTATATCCCTGTTTCGCGATCACCTGATACTTGAGCGGCTTGCCTTTTTCGTCGACAATCCTGAGAGGTTCGTTAGTTCGGGGATCCACCAGTTCGATCTTAATCTTGCGAAATTTCCCGTCTCGCGCCTGGTTCGTGGGATGGTAAGCCAATGAGTACTGATTCCGCAGCGCCTCCGTGATAGCACGGTATATGCCGGGATATTCCCCGAAGAATCGCGGGAAGAAAGATTGGCCGCCGCTTTCCTTTGCAAAGGTCCGCATCTGATTGTCGGCCTGCAAAAAATCGAGCCGGGCAAGGGACCCCATATTTGCATCGTAGCGAGCCCGGAAGGCTTGCAGAATGCTGATTGCGTAGATCGGCACGGCTGCGGCTTGCACAGCCTTGCGTGTTTTATCGAAGGTGAGTTTGCTAAACGTATCGCGACCGGAGGCGATCAAGATAATTGCCTTGCGACCTTCGATGGCGCTCATGCGGTCAGCGGTATCCACGAGCGCGTCGTACATGTTTGCCTCCGAAAAAGCGGCAATCCGCATCCGCTGCATTGCTTCCTGAGTCTTCGAGCGGTCGGTAGTGAAGTCCGAGAGAATCTCCGGGCGCATATCGTAGGCCACCACTGCCACGTAGTCCACGGGTTTCAAAGTCTCCACGAACCCGTAAGCCGCCGTCAAAGTTTCGTACCAGCCTTCGCTCCAATACTGTTGGAACAAGTTGCTGAATTCGACCACCAGCGCGACCGTCATGGGTGCCTCGCTGCCGGTGCTAAACGTCGATAATTTCTGAGGGACGTCGTCTTCGAGTATGCGAAAGTTGCCGCCAGGGATCTTGGGGATGAAGCGGCCCTTGTTGTCCAAAACAGCCACGTCCACTTGCACCGTTGTAACGTCGCTCTTGAAGGTTGGCAAACCTTCCGGAATCTCTTTGTCCTTTTTGTTGAGTCGGGACGGGATCTTGGGAGCGTCCGCTTCAGCCGGATTGCTTGTGTCGCCCTTCTTGCGGGGCTTGGCCACCGTTTCCGAAGATTGGGATTGGGGGCCCTCCTGCGCCTCAAGGCACAACAAAGCGGTGGCTGCCACGACACAAGCAAGCAAACGGGTGAATGGAAGAAATTTCATAAGCGAGTTCTAGCGAACTATACCAAAACGAGGGACGCGGACAAATTTCATTTCGTTACCACGGCAGCCCTGGACGAGCCTATTGGAGCCAGGGATCGCGATCCGACCCCTGCTTTTTCATGTAGACCTGAAATTTCTTCTTGGCTCTCTGCAGCTTCCATTGGCGGTACTGGCGCGAAACCGGTCCGACTATATCCATTCCGCTGCGCGGCTTCTTGAGCCATATATAACCAAAGAGCAATCCGCCTAGATGCGCGAACTCGCTAACTCCGGTCACTTGGAACGAACTAATGAACGTCACTACCCCGATGATCAGCACGAAGTATTTCATCTGGATCGGAATGAGGAATCCCCACAGGATGGTCCGGTCTGGGAAGAGAACGGCGTTAGCCATCAGGATCCCAAAGATCGCGCCCGACGACCCGATGGTGGGTATATTGATGTTGCCCCACAGCAAGTTGAGGAACACGACACAGAGACCTGCGCCTATGCCGCAAAAAAAGTAGAAGCGGAGAAAACGCTTCATGCCCCACAGACGTTCCAGGTCAGCGCCGAACATCCAAAGCGCTAGCATGTTCCAGATAATATGTCCGAAACCGCCGTGCAGGAATAGATAGGTGGCCAACTGCCAGATGTAGAATCGTTTGAGAACATCCGCAGGAACGAGGGCAAGCAGCCTCAAGGGTCCGTCTAGTTGCGCAAGTCCGGCGAAGTAGCCCAATAGAAACACGGCTACATTGCTGATTAGCAACCACTTGACACCTTGAGGAAAGCCGGGAGAGTAAAACACGCCCAGCGTTCGGCCCCTGCGGTATGACATGAAAAAGTGCGATCCGTCTAGCCCCAGATTAACAAAAAGCAGGGCTCCGGCGTATCAACGCGCCTCGGTAGCCTTATTGCGCTCGGAGTTAGACGGCGAGGGTCTATTGAGAAGAGTACCCGTCATCCGCAGGCCGATGGCTGCTCCGATCCACACCAGCCAGTGGGAGAATAAGCCGGTTGCGATGGGAAAATTTTCGGTCCAGCCCAAATCCAATCCGAGTCGCCATACGCCGAAGACCAGCGCAAGTACGGCGGCGGGCGTCAAGAACGCCCCGATCAATTTAGCCGCTTGGTGAGTTGTTGCAGCGGTTTGAGTAATCGCTGGCTGGAGACGATCGGTGAGCACCGAAACGCTTCCAGTAAACATTGCTATGGTCCGCGTCATCGCGGGCTCGAGAAGTTCGCCGACTCGCAAGTCAGACATTGAATTTTACCCCTGTCAGCTACGTAAGTAGATGCTTTGTGCGTTCCCCGCGTTGCGAGAACCTTACTACTTCATCGGCTGAATACAGGAGATAAATTGAATTTAATTGTTGGCTATTGCGATCCCGAATTCAATATCGTGATCGGGGTGCGTTTTCCCGAATTCCGTAGCATCGAGTGACCGCCACCATAGCGATTGAGAAGCGTTACGATTAGATGCACGAGGAGGGCTACCCCAAGCCAAACTTGCCAATGGGAAAATAGACCATCTCTAATGGCAAATTGACCAGCGACTCGCAGATCGGCGGCGAGCTTCCACAGCCCCAGCGCAAGCGCGGAGAGGGTGGCTGGGGTCAGTAGGGCGGCCAGGGCAAGGGCGACATGGCCATTCTTGCGCGCCCTCTGGGTTACTGCCGGGCCGGACTTGAATCGAATCTTGACGATCATTTCCTGTAAAATCTCATTTTACGTCGACACAGAGGACAATCACACTATGGCAAGAATAAAGACCGCCGTAATCGGCACCGGATTCATGGGCAAAGTGCATGCAGAGGCCATTCGCCGACTTGGCAACGTGGAGATCGCGGCTGTCGCCAGCATAGACGACCAGCTCGCCAAGACATTCGGCGACGCCATCGGAGTCGCAAACACCACCG
>JANXQZ010000970.1 GCA_025353235.1 Bryobacterales bacterium | reverse complement strand
ATCCGGTGCGATCTGCCAAATATCGTAGTGATCGTAGATCAGGACCGACTTGCCGTCCTTCGTCCAGCCTGCCATGCCATACGCCGCAGGCGAGCCAGGGCTGTCGTGCTCTTCCGTCCAAAATTTCACGCCAAGTCCGGAGGTCAGATTGGTGGTCTTGCCATCGGGTGCCGATAGAGTGATCCAATCCTTTCCATCGAAAAACATTGCGAACTTGCCATCGGGCGACCACGTTACACGGCCCCGGTGCTTCTTCGTCACAAGCTTTCGCGTGCCTGTCAAGTTATCGATCAAGTATGAGTCGGCATACCGCTCGTCGTACTCGGCCATGGCGCGGTACTCGCGATCGTCCCCGCCAAGCGAATATCGGCCCTCGTCGCTGGGGGTCACTTCAGCCATCGCGCGATCACCCAAAGGGTGCGTCTTGCCGCTCCCCATGACGTACACGGCTCGAAAGCTGCGCGAGCGTTCTAACTGGGCGCGAACTTTTTGCATCGGCTGGATGTAGTCGTCCTTCCAATGCCATAAATCCACCGACACCCGATCTTCCGCAGGAGTGTCATCCTTCGTCGCGGGCACCGGCTTCGCGGCATAACCGAAGAACACTAATTTCCCGTCCTTGGAAAAACCGATGTTGCTGCGATCCCCTATGACGGAATCGGTCGGGAAACCTGGTGTACTGGAGGAAACGACCTCGGGGGCCTTATTGCCCTCACGCGGCCAAATGAACAGGGTCACCTCGCGCCCCCCGTAAAACGCCATCTCGTCCTGCTTTTCATCCCATGCGATTTTCGAATACTTTCCAACGCCGCCCGCCAGGGTCTTGGACCCACTCTCGGTTTCGACCGTGGCAACATACACGCCGTTTACGCTCTCGTTCTTGGAAGCGACGGCATAGGCCAGCAGCTTGGCATCCTTCGTGAGAGTGTACTCGGTTACGTCTGGAAAGCTGCGTTCACTCTTTAACGCCAGATTCCGCAGCACCAGTTCGCTCCCGTACTTTTCGCTGGATCCGTCCCCTTCGCGCAAATAAGCCAAGTACCCGTCGCCCTTCGAGGGCACCTGAAAGCTCTTTACATTTGCAACGCGCACCACCGCGCCCGAGGCCAAATCCACAATGCGCAGACCACCCTTGGGCATGTCCTTCGGCTTCTTCTTATCCTTCTTGGCTTGATCGATCTCGCTCTTAGAGGCAAAGGTGGAGAAGACCAGCGTGCGCCCGTCGCGCGTAAAGCTAAGCTGGATGCCCCTTGGCACTGGAGGCGCATCCTCAGTATTTAAAGCGAAATTGACAGGCGGGGGCGGTGGAAGCTGACCGATCGGTTCGCGCACCTCCTGCCCCGTGGTCAAATTTCGGATCACCAACTCGCCGTCGCCTTCTTGAGGGAACACGGCGTAGGCCAAGAACTTCCCGTCATTTGAAAGATGCTGGTTCTGAATGTGCTTCCAGCCGTCGTAATCGGCATGCGTCAGCGGACGCTTTTGCGCCAATCCCGCAGTGGCGATCATTAGGGCAAGCGATAAAGAAAACAAAGCGGACTTCGTGCGTTTCATGGGAGGATATCGGAGTTACCCATCAGTCTACGACATCATAGGAGCACGACCAAAGTTCATGAAAATCCCCAAACTGCGTTGGGTGATCGCCGCGCTGTTATGCCTGGCAACGGCGATTAACTATTTGGATCGGCAAGCTCTAGGTATTGTATCGGTCGATATCCGCCACGAGTTTAACCTCAACGAGCAGGATTATTCGTACATCCTGAGTTTTTTCTTTTTCGCTTACGCGATCATGTACGCCGGTTCGGGCTACCTCTTGGACAAACTGGGCACACGTCGAGGCTTTGGCATCTTCATCTTCTTTTGGTCGGTCGCCCAGATGCTGCATGGATTCGCCAGGGGGGTATGGTCGCTCGCAGGGTGCCGCTTCTTGCTGGGACTGAGCGAACCAGGGGCATGGCCAGCGGCGGCGAAGGCGGTGAACGAGTGGTTCCCGGCGAATCAAAGAGCGCTCGCGATGGGAATTTTTAACGCGGGGTCCTCCATCGGGTCCGCGCTCGCGCCGCTCACGGTAGCCGGACTCACTCTGCGTTACGGATGGCGTTCGGCGTTCGTGATCACTGGGTTGGTGGGCTTCGTATGGCTGGCGTTCTGGATGTTTCTCTACCAACCGCCACACAAAAATCGATGGCTCGGCGCAGACGAATATGCCAGGCTGAAACCCCTCTTGCCTTCGCCAGACGAGGCGAAACCTGCAGGCGAGGTCGCGACACCGGCATGGTGGGAACTCGTCCGCACGCGCGGGTGCTGGACCCTGATTCTTGCCCGATTCTTTACCGACCCTGTCATCTATTTCGTGATCTTCTGGCTGCCGGAATACCTGAGGAAGGAACGGCATTTCGATCTCGCCATGGTTGGCCGCTATTCGTGGGTGCCGTTCCTATTTGGCGGCATCGGTTACCTGCTGGGCGGCTGGCTGTCGGGTTACTTGATGGGACTCGGCTGGACGCTGCCCAGGGCGCGCAAGTTCGTGATGGCAATGGGTGCCGCGGTGATGCCCGTGGCGATGGTGGCCCCCTTCGTGCCCACTGCGGCCTTGGCGATTGGCGCAACCTGCTTCATTACATTCGGCCATGGACTGTGGGTGGCTAATCTTCAGACGCTTCCGACCGATATGTATAGAGGACCGGAGATTGGGACGGTCAGCGGGTTCTCAGGATCGGGAGGGGCGATCGGCGGCATGCTTGCGCAACTGGGCACCGGGTACGTTGTAATGAATTTC
>JANXQZ010000935.1 GCA_025353235.1 Bryobacterales bacterium | reverse complement strand
ATCTGCACAATGTTGAATCGGAGTGGCATGCTTCCATGGCCGGTTGCGGAAATCTCCTGACCCGTGCGATGCATCGGCGCTTCGCATCCGCTTATAAGAAGCTGGAGCACGATCTGCTGCCGCGATTCGACTGCGTGCTCGCAACCTCCGCAGTGGACGCGGGGCGAGCAGGAACCAAATGCGTCGTGTACCCGAACGCGCTCCCCGAAATTTCAAGGCCGGTGAAGCGGGAGCGGAACGAGATTATATTCACTGGAAATCTAGAATACGCACCGAATATTTCCGCGATTCGATATTTTAAAGTTAATATCTGGCCCGCTCTTCGACGGCGCTGGCCCGAACTTGCCTGGGCTATCGCGGGAAAGGAAGGGCATGCGATCCAGGACACCGTTCGCGGGGATGCCAGCATCCACCTCATCGGTCCAATGGAGAACGCCGTGGATCGCATTGCGGAATCGAAGGTGGCGATCGTCCCGCTATTGGCCGGAAGCGGCACTCGCATCAAGATCCTCGAAGCGTGGGCTGCCGCAACTCCCGTCGTCTCGACGTGTTTAGGAGCGGAGGGACTTGATTGCAAACCTGGCAAGCATCTCCTGCTTGCAGACACCCCCTCGGATTTTGCGGCGGCCGTTTCGATGCTTTTGGCCAATGCCGAGGAGCGGCTGTGCATCGGGAACGCAGGGAGGGCACTATATGAGCGGAATTACACTTGGAGCAGCGCATGGAGGGTCTTGAATTCCGAAGAGCGTGCAAACGAAACACAAACGTCGCAAGAGGCATCCTAGTTTCATGCCCAGGTGTAGACGGATAGGAATTGCCTTACCCTGACCTGGATTTCTCGTATGTGCTTAACCCTTATAATGAGAGCGGGTAATGCGTTATTCCGTTGATGCTCACGCGATCGGCCAACAGCTCACAGGCAACGAGACCTACATCCGAAATTTGCTGCGTTGCTTCGCGAATATCGACGATGAGTCCGAGTTCATAACCTATGTAACGCGACAGAGCGCATTTGCGCTGGTGCCGTCAAGGTTTAACACTCGGCTGGTTGCGGAAAATCCATTTCGCCGTCTTGGATATGACCTAACGCACAAATTGCGGCAAGACAGACCAGAGTTGATTCACGTGCAATACACAGCTCCTCTCGGTTGTCCCGTGCCAGTGGTGGTGAGCGTTCATGATGTTAGTTTTTTAGAGCATCCGGAGTACTTCACCCCTTTCCGGTCGGCGCAATTGCGCTGGACCGTCAAGAGGACAGTAGAAGCGGCCGCCCGTGTCTTTACGGTTAGCGAATTCTCCAAACGCAGCATTGTCAAAGCGTATAACCTGGATGACGAAAAGGTCATGGT
>JANXQZ010000871.1 GCA_025353235.1 Bryobacterales bacterium | reverse complement strand
ACCCGGAGTCTCAGGCTTAATGCCCAGCTTTGCCCGGGCCGCCATCCGCACGGGATACGTCTCAGCCCAGTCGATCACGCCCAGACTATAGTAAGCTTCCTTGGCTTGCGGATCCGCTTCGATCAGCTTCTTGTACCATTCCTTAGCTTCGTCCAGCCTTTGGAATTTCCGATCAAGCTCGGGTACGCCTTGAGCCTGCTGGTATGCCAGACTCGCCAGCGAGGCTAACGCAAACGTGTCCTTGGGGGCTTTGTCTAAGACCTTTTGAAACTCGTCCTTAGCCGCCTTGGACATCTGGTTGTTCTCCGGCGAATCGGCGCCGGGGATGTACTGCGACATGTAAGCGGCAGCCAAATACTTGCGACCGTTCATATTGTCAGGGTCGAGATCCACGGATCTCTTAAAGAAATCCACAGCGGCAGGAAACTTCGCGTTCTTGAACGCCGCGACTCCCTGATTCAGAGCGTCCCGCGACTTCAGCTTATTGCAACCCGTGCCGACAAGTGCAAGGACGGCGATGCCCAGAACAGAGAATGTCTTGTTCATAAAAAGGTGTAAGAGATATTCAACCACAGTTCGACGCGGGTGGAACAGACTATTTTGCGTTCCATACGCGCCGACATGCCGTAGCGAATGTCTACTGTCCGGCCTCCACCTTGGGCGTCATCAAACCGATCTTGTCGAGACCTGCGCCTTTTGCGATGTCGATAGCTTTTGCGACAGTTTGAAAGTCGAGTTCCGGATCGCCTTTGACGAACACCACGCGTTCCGCCCGAGTCTTAAAGATTTCCTCTAGCCTGGGTCCCAGCCGCTCTTCGGTTGTAGGTTCGGTATTGATCATCATCTTCTTGTCTTTGTCGATAATAACCACCACAGTGCGGTCATTATCGGGAGGCGGGGGACTCTTCTTATCCGGAGGTTGAGGTGCGAGTGCTTCCAGTCCATGCGGTACCAGCGGCGTGATCACCATGAAGATGATCAGCAAGACCAGCAGAACGTCGATCAGCGGCGTGACGTTCATCTCGGACTTAGGCCCGCCGCTCGGGCCGCCCATTGCCATTGCCATGACTATTTCTCCTTAGATTGGAACTATTTCTGGTAGCGGACTTGCTTTATTGACCCGGGCCGCTAGCGGCGGCAGGCATCTTCTTTTTGTCCTGCTCGGTGATTAAGCCAATCTGATCCACGCCAGCCGCGCGCAGGTTGTCGATCACATCCTCGACCACCTCGTACCGAGCCCTGGCATCGGACTTGATGTAACAAGTCTTATCTATCTTGTCTTTTAGCAGATCTTTCACTTTACCGGGAAGATCGGCCGGCACAGTCTTCGTGTTGCCTGGGCTAAGAAATACTTTCCCGTCGCGCGTCACTGCAACCATCACGGCGTCTTCCTTATCCGCCGCCTGCATGGCGATCGGATTTTTGGTTCTCACCAAGTCCACGTTCTGCCCTTTACTCAACATGGGCGTGATGACCATGAAGATGATCAGCAGCACTAGCATCACGTCCACCATGGGAGTGACGTTAATCTCGGAGATGGCACCAGCAGCTTTCTTTTTTTCCATGATCCTGGCTCCTGCCAAACGCTCCCTTACGGCTCTGTTACTGAGCAGCAAGGGAGCGGTCTGGAAACTACTTTGTTACGCCTATTTTCTGCGAACGCTTGAGGAAGTAGTCAATCAGCTCGGAGCTGGAGTTGCCCATTTCCACGTCGAACGCTTCCAATCGACCAGTGAAATAATTGAACATCCACACTGCGGGAAGGGCCACGAACAGTCCCACTGCGGTTGTGACCAGCGCTTCGGAGATGCCTCCGGCAACCGCGCCCAGACCTGTGGACTTCGAAGCTGAAATGCCTTTGAACGCATTGATGATGCCGACTACCGTCCCAAGCAGACCCACGAATGGGCCGGTGGAGCCAATGGTCGCCAAGCTGCTGACGCCGCGCTTCAGTTCAGCGTGAACAATTGCTTCGGCGCGTTCGAGTGCGCGCTTGGAAGCGTCGATCTCTTCACCCGAGATTTCAGTGCTCTGGCGGTGCGCCTGGAACTCTTGCAATCCAGCCACGACTACCTTCGCTAAATGACTCTTGTTAAAACGGTCGGCGATCTTGATCGCCTCATCCAGTTTGCCTTCGCGCAAGGCGCCGGCAACTGCGGGTGCGAAGGCGCGAGACTGCTTGCGCGCTCCGTTGTAGGCAATCAGCCGATCGATCATTACGCCGATGGACCAAGCCGACATGAAGAAGAGAATCAAGACGATGGATCGCGCCAACCAGCCCATCTGATCCCACATGTGACGGAGGTCGAAATTAACAGACTCTTCTTGCAGCAGCATGAAGGCCCAGACTTTCATTTGTAGCAGCATTATTCTCTCCTGCGAGTTGAAATTGAAATCGAAAGCTAACGATTACTGACTTAAAGTAAAGTTCACGTCAATTTGAGTGACCACTTCCACCGGCTCGCCATTGAGTAGCGTCGGTTTGTACACCCATTGCCGCACTGCATCCTGGGCGGCTGCAATTAGCAGCGGATGCCCTGAAATCATCTGTAAATTCTGAATGGTGCCGTCCTTGCCAATGATTGCGGTGAACCTGACAGTGCCCTGAATGCGAGCCTGTTTGGCAAGAGGCGGATACACCGGCGTGATCTTCTTGATCAGATTGGCAGCCGACACGTTTCCACCCACGCGAATGCGCTGGGGCGTGACGGGCTTCTCCACTGCCTTGGGAGGCGGAGGAGGCGGAGCCGCCGAGGGAACCGCACCAATAATGCCGCCGATAACGCCGCCGCCAGCCCCGCCAGGCACGCCGCCCGCGACTCCACCAACCACGCCAGCAGACGGAGGAGGCATGTCCTCTTCCTTGATCATGGCGATGTCTTTCGGAATCTTCTTAGGCGCCATCAGCCTGCCGGCATCGAACTGGCGAGGAATCACTTTGACAACCTTGGGAGGAGGCGTCGCGGCAGGAGGAGGAGGCGGCGGAGGAGGTGGCGGCGGCGCCACCAGGAAGCTAGTCAACTGTGCCTTGGGCAGCGAATCGGTGTAGATCAACGGAATCAGGATCAGAAGGCCGATCAAAACCGTCTGAATTAAAAAGGACAGAAGCACTGTCCAGGGTTTGCGTGTTTTTGCCGTGCCTTCAACAAAAGTTTGCTCGAACATAAAGCTTTAGTCACCTTTCCCCAAAGATGGTTGCGAGCCGGCAAGAACACCGCCCGCACCTATTTCACTTTCGCTGTCCCCCTTCGAACAGCTTCCTTAGAAGCGGCAGCCGGCGCAGTGACCGGTTTCTTGCGGCTCTCCAAAAAGTCCTGCCAGAAAATCAAAATCGGGCTTGCGACGAAAATCGACGAGTACGTTCCAACCAGGATGCCAACGACCAGCGCAAAGGAGAATCCGTTGAGGACCTGTCCGCCGAATATGAAAAGCGACACAGCGGTAAGGAAGGTAAGTCCCGATGTTAGGACCGTCCTGCTTAGTGTTTGGTTAACACTGCGGTTGATGAGGGTTTCCAGGCCCTCCCGACGGTGTATCTTCAAATTTTCCCGAATCCGGTCGAACACGACGATCGTGTCGTTCATTGAGTATCCAACCAGAGTAAGCAGTGCCGCAACCACAGTCAAGGAAATTTCCTTGTTGAACAAAGAAAAAAGTCCAATCGTGATAATCGTGTCGTGAAACACCGCCACTACTGCCGCCACGCCGTAAATCCATTCAAAGCGGAAAGCGATATACGCGAGCATTCCCGCTAGCGCGTAGATGACCGCCAAGAACGCCTGCCTCTGCAAGTCCGCCCCAATCCTGGCACCCACGACATCGGTGCTGATGACCGCAAGCGGAGCCGGGTAGACTTCCTGCTTGATGACTTTGAGCACGGCGGGAGTTACACCCGGGACTGCCGATAACGAGTCCAGGCCGCGAATCAAACCCGACTGAGGAGCAGTGTCCCGAAACTTCACGACGCTCTTCGCCAGATCCTGCACCTGCGGCTCCGAAAGGGCAACTCCGCCCCGCTGCAGCGGATCTCTAAGACGGTCCGCGAGAGCCGCGGCCCCCGCGTTATTGACGTTGTACTTATCCGGCGGCGTGGCGCCGAATGCCGCCGTCAAGCTATCCACAATGTTCTGCCGAGCCGCTTGCAGCGACTTGTCGTCCTTAACTTCCGTGCCGATAAGATCATCGGTGTTTCCCGTAGTTACTTCAGTTACTTCCACTGGCAGCTTTCCCGAAAGAGCCGCACGAACTTTTTCGACTGGAGGACGCTGGGCGAACCGCACCGTCACGAGCGCTCCGCCTTTGAAATCAATTCCGTATTTCGGCCCTCCCTTGGCAATCAGGCTGATAATACCGGCCGCTGACAGGACCAGGGATAGGATGATAAAGGGCCATTTCTTGCCCAGGAAGTCGTAATTTGTGTTCTTGAATAATTCCATCGAGCCTAAACGCCGGCTTCGTCCGCCACATTTTCGCAACCATTGCGATCATGTTACAAGCTTAGACACCGGCTCCTAAAAACAAGTTCCCGCAGTGGAGCCAAAACCTTGGCCCACCATTTACTAGATACTCAAAGCTGCGACCTGCTTCTTGCCGGACAGCTCAAAATCGAAAATGGTCTTCGACACGAAGACGGCCGTGAACACATTGGCGATCAGACCGATCACCAAAGTAACAGCGAAGCCTTTTACCGGACCGGTGCCGAAAATAAACAAGAAAGCGCAGGACACTACGGTTGTCACGTGCGTATCGATGATGGTCAGGAACGCCTTGCTGAAACCAGCATCCACGGCAGCCACCACCGCCTTGCCCGCCCTTAATTCCTCGCGGATGCGTTCGAAAATTAGAACGTTCGAATCCACCGCCATGCCAATCGTCAAAATGATTCCGGCGATACCGGGCAAAGTGAGCGTCGCATTCAAGTAGCTGAGCGCAGCGATCAAGATGACAGCATTCAAAATTAACGCCAAGGTGGCGTTGATTCCAGATCTCCGATAATAAATCAGCATGCACGCGACTACCGCAATCAGTCCTGCCAGGCCAGCCTGATAACCCTCGCGAATGGAGTCGGCGCCAAGCGACGGTCCAACGGTGCGCTCCTCTTGATACTGAACCCCGGCAGGAAGTGAGCCAGCCCTGAGATTCAAGCCTAGATCAGACGCTTCTTCCTGGCCGCCCGCGCCCGTGATCCGCCCTGTGTCGCTGATCGCGCTTTGAATAGTAGGAGCGCTGATCACCTGGCCATCCACCACGATCGCCGCGCGATTGCCGATATTCGATTCGGTGTAGCGCTGAAACCGCTTGGCGGCGTCCTGATTCAGGACGAAATTCGTCTCCCATCGGCCAGCATCGCCCTGGGATGCATGGGCGTCCCGAATGTCGGTTCCGCGAACGATCGGGATGCGCGATACCAAGTACCAGGAGGCGGGTTGACCGCCGCGCGCTACCGACGGAACCAACTTGGTGTTCAGCGGCAACACGCCGCCGTGCTTGCCTCGCGCTTCGTCCTGGGACGTAAATGGCCCGTCCTTCACTTCTGCCCACTCGAGCACGGCCTGGGTCTGGAGCAGCTGCTTGACGTGCGCCGGATCGTCCACGCCGGGCATCTCGACCAGAAGTTCCGCTTCGGCGCTGCTGCGGCCGGTGGGCACAACCGTGGTCTCCGCCAAGCCAAGTCCGTTGATCTTGCGCTCGATGGTGTGAATGGTTT
>JANXQZ010000860.1 GCA_025353235.1 Bryobacterales bacterium | reverse complement strand
AACCTGCGGCCGATTGGCAATCGGCCTGCAACCTTTGCCGGAAAATCGTGAAGAAACCTCGAAAATGTGCGGCGCACATCACTCATCGGGTGACAATTGGCGTTAATCGCAGGGTCAACTGCCGCCTTTAGGATAATCTGAGTACTGTGCGCACTCAGCAGGGCAGGAATGAAGCGCAACACGCTAGAACGCCATGATGACCTTACGCGCGCCTCTCATCGCAGTCCTTGCCGTCTTTCTGATCGCCGCCACTCCAACCGGCACTGAGGAAATGGTGGCAACTCTGCGCGGCATCCTAGCCGCGCGCTCTCCACGGACTGATCGCTTTCTAAACCTGGAACGGGCCGCCCAGTATCGCGCCATGCTGGCCCGCAAGTTGAATTTTCCATCCGAACTGCAGGTCCGCATGGGGCTGGCCGAGGAACTGCTGCAAGCCGGAGACCCTGCCCGCGCAAAAGATGAACTGCTGATCGTTCGCGAATTCGTGAAGGGGCACGAAGCCCAATTGCCGCCAGGATTTCAGCGTCAGCTTGGAGACGAACTTGGGATCGTCTGGCTCCGCCTGGGTGAACAGATGAACTGCGTGATGCACGCAGGGATCGAATCCTGCCTGATGCCCATCAAGGGTTCCGGCGTCCACAGCATGCAGGAGGGCTCGCGCGGCGCCATCGCCGAGTACACGGCGCTCTTGCGCGAACAGCCGGGCGATCTGCTTTCCCAATGGCTGCTGAATATCGCATACATGACCGTCGGCGAGTACCCGGCCGGCGTCCCTGCAAAATATCTGATACCCGAAAAGGTGTTTGATTCGGACTACGACATTGGCCGTTTTCACGACGTTGCCGCCGCTGCGGGCGTGGATGCAGTTGGGCACTCGGGAGGCAGCATAGCCGAGGATTTCGATGGCGACGGTTTGATCGACTTGATGCTTTCCTCCTCCGCACCCGAGGATCAACTCCGGCTCTTTCATAACAACGGTGATGGTACATTCACGGATCGCACCGCTGAAGCGGGTTTAACCGGTCTCATTGGCGGACTCAACATCGTGAGCACGGACTACGATAATGACGGCCATCCCGACGTCCTGGTGCTGCGCGGCGCATGGCTTGGAAAGCAAGGGCACTATCCCCCCTCGCTGCTTCACAATCGCGGCGACGGGACGTTCGAAGACGTTACGCGCGCGGCAGGATTGCTGTCGTTCCAGCCCACCCAAACGGCTGCCTGGGCCGACTTCGATGGCGACGGCTGGCTCGATGTTTTCGTGGGAGCCGAGTCCACGCCCGGCGACAAAAACTTATGCCACCTTTACCGCAATAACCGCGACGGCACCTTTACGGACATCGCGCTGCAATCCGGCTTTGCCGACTTGGGTTTCGTCAAAGGCGTAGCGTGGGGAGATATCGATAATGACGGGTTTCCAGATCTCTACATCTCGCGCTTGGGAGCCCCGAACCTGCTTTTCCGCAATGAAGGAAAAGCGAATGGGGGCGGATGGACCTTCCGCGACGTCACTGCCAAAGCCGGAGTTGCCCAACCTCTCGAAAGTTTCGCAACTTGGTTCTGGGATTACGACAACGATGGCTGGGAAGATATCTTCGTCGCGGGCTATCACACCGACACGCTTGCCGATATTCCGAAGTCGTACCTGAAGCTTCCGAATCGCGCCGAGACCCCGCGTTTGTATCGCAACAATCACGACGGCACCTTTCGCGATGTCACCCGCGAAGTGGGGCTTGACCGCGCCATTCTCGTAATGGGATCGAACTTCGGTGACTTGGATAACGACGGGTTTCTCGATCTGTATCTGGGCACCGGCGAACCCGACTATCGCGCGCTGCTGCCCAACCGCATGTTTCGCAACGCCGGCGGCAAG
This sequence comes from Bryobacterales bacterium, assembly GCA_025353235.1. Classification (GTDB taxonomy): domain Bacteria; phylum Acidobacteriota; class Terriglobia; order Bryobacterales; family Bryobacteraceae; genus JANXQZ01. The sequence goes on along the minus strand of JANXQZ010000860.1, from coordinate 4,377 downwards.
CGCTTTCAAGACGTCACCACTTCGGGCGGATTCGGCCACCTGCAGAAGGGCCATGGAGTTTCATTCGCCGATTTCGATAACGACGGCGACTTGGACGTGTTCGCCAAAATGGGCGGCGCGTATGAAGGCGATACGGCGCACAGCGTTCTGTTCGAAAATCCGGGCCACGGGAACCACTGGATAGCGCTGACGCTGGAAGGAACGAAAGCGAATCGCGCCGGCATTGGCGCTCGCATCCATGTGCGAGTGCGAGAGAAGGGCGGCGCTGCACGGGACATCTACCGCACCGTATCCACTGGAAGCAGTTTCGGGGGCAACCCTCTTTGTCAGCAAATCGGGCTCGGAAAAGCGGAACGGATTCTGGCAGTGGAGATTCGCTGGCCAGGTTCAGGAACGCTCCAGAGGTTTGGAAATGCTGCACTGGATACTCGGTATCGCGTGCGCGAGGATTCGCCCATGCTGAAGCAATTTACCGCGAAATCGTTTTCTTTCCACGCTCGATGAGGCGATTAGGCGATTATTTCCGCGTCCTGGCACAACTCAACCCGAAGCGGCCATGCACGCTGCTAGGCCGCCCCTCCCCTTCAGGAATAAGCTGACCGAAAGCTACTGTTCTTTCGTTTTCAAACGCTCGTTATTCTCTGTGATGAACTTCTTGATGTCATCGCTCATCCCAAGCAGCTTTCCCCACTGCTCTTTATAAAGTGTGACCGGAAAGCGTCCCAGGCCATACACCGAGACAGCGCCTTTCTCGCTCACTTTGAGCGACACCGCTCCGGTCTTTCGCGTCTTCAGCGCCTCATTCTCGGCTTTCAGCTTTTCCAGTTCCGCACGCAAATCTTCGTCGGCCATCAAGTTACCCCTCGAATGTACATCGTACACGAAGATGATGGGCACTGAACAGAAAAATCGACCGGATCAGCCCGCAGGCTCAACTATTGCCGTCATGGATCCTTTCGAGCGGGGCATGCGCGGGTCGGCTCCGTAAGCCAGAATCTGATCTCGCCCAAATTGCGCCAATTCCAGCTCGCATGTGATGACAACCGTCCTGCCCTGTGTATCCACCTCGACCGCGTGATTCCAGGCAGCGGAACTGGAGCAGGCGAAGAGCTTTTGAAGCATCTCCATCACATACTCGTAAGTGTGGTCATCATCATCCAGTAGGACGACGTGGAAAAGCGGAGACTTTTCATCTTGAGTCCCCTGTTTGATGACCGGATCGGCAACCGAAGGACCCATGGATGTATTATTATAAAGGAAAGGGGGGCGTAACGGATTCGACGGGATTGAATCGTTGTGGAAAGGCGTGCCGGGTTCCGAGCTCCCGTAAAACGATCGGAAAAACAAAACTGCCAACAATCAGCAGTTTGCATACGCTGCTTAATTAATTAGGCGGCCGTTTCGGATGGTGGGCTTGCACATCATCTAGTAAACGTCATTTCGCAGGCTGGGCCGTAGGCTTCTGCTCGTAGCCAAAGGCTGAGATCAATCGGGCTAAGCTGCCGCTCTCTTCGCTGGTTCTCACGGGGCAGCCGACAATCACCGAACTGGATACGCACGTAGTCTTTTCATGGCGGGCTTTTTCGGACCCGGGTTCAACTCCCGGCGCCTCCACCATATAATTTGTTTAGAATAAATAACTTAGCAACCTGCTAGAACCTGCGTACTGCCCACGTACAGGAAAACCCGTGTTAACCTCGCGGCATGCTGAAACTGTACCGGAGGCATCTGAAGGAATGCGGGCGCGCGTCAATGAATTACCAGAGGTGCCGATGCCCCGTCTGGGTGGTCGGCACCGTGAACGGGAAAGCGGTCCGGAAGTCGCTCGACACATTCGGGTGGGGAAGACGCCGAGGCTAAGCTCAAGGCGCTGAAGCCCGACGAGCTTCCCGGTGCCGTATCCCTCAGCCAGGCGATCGACCGTTTTCAGGCGGAGCTGAAGGCGCTCGGCCGCGCCCCCGAGACGATCGCCAAATACGACCTCCTGTTCAGGACCATGGTTCCGGTTGTCTCCGAAAACCTGAAGGGCATTGCCCCGGACGACCTGGCTCGGGTTCGGGAGGGGTGGAAGATCTCCCCCGTGTCAGCCAGGAAAAGGCTGGAGAGGATGAAGGCCTTCTTCCGCTTCTTCCGCTTCTGCCACGAGCGAGGATGGATCCCCACGAACCCGGCGAAGCCGCTGAAGCCCCCCAAGGGACAGCCGCTCCCCACGCTCCCCTTCTCCGAGGACGAGGTGAACCGGATCGTCCTGGCCTGCGACTCCTTTCCCAACAACGGCATCTACTCGTTCGGGTCCGGCGAGCGGGTGAAGGCGTTCGTGCTGGTGCTCCTGAGCACGGGGCTGCGGATCCGGGATGCGGTCATGCTGACGCGCGAGCGGTTCGAGGGCGGCAAGCTCCGCCTCTACACCCAGAAGACCGGACCCCATGTCCACCTGCCCCTGAAGCCGGAGGTCTTGGCGGCGGTGATAGCGGTCTGCGGGGAGGGCGAGCGGCCGTTCTGGTCGGGCAACGGCTTGCCCAAATCGTGCGTCGCCGACTGGCAGCGGACGCTCAGGAAGCTGTTTAGGCTGGCTGGAGTCGAGAACGGGCACGCGCACCGGTACCGCGACTATTTCGCGCGCCGTCTCCTGCTGAAGGGGGTGCCCCTTTCCGACGTGTCGATCCTACTGGGGCATTCGAGCGTCTCGATAACGGAGAGGCACTACGCGCCCTGGATCCTCGAACGGCAGAACCGCCTTGAGGGGCTCGTGATGGCGACGTGGTAGCGCGGGCTCTCGTGGCCTTTCGCCTGAGGTAAAGGCAGGCGTTGCATGTCTTCGAATCGCGGCTGTAGGTCCTTACCGGGTGGCCGGACGAACATGAGCATCGGATCGGTCATGCTCGCCGGTTCGCGTGGCTTGGGCGCTCCAAATGATTAAAAAAGTGGCGGGCATCGTGCATCGCGATCTCCGCCTCTCTCGATCGAGATGTGCTTTCCAGAGGGCGCGGTCACGGGACCGTTCGCTCACGCGCTGTAGAAGTGCTCCCTGAGCTCGCTCTCCGGGATGTAGCGGAGCGCCTGTCGGTAGATCGCCGCCGACCGAACCCGACGAAGATGGCAAGAACGTCGCGCCCGGAGAGGCGCTTAAGTTTTGGCATGCGTGGGGGTCGAGAGCTCGAAGCTGGCCAGGATCGACGGCTCCGGCGCGAGGTCGAATTCGGCCGGGTCCTCGCCTTCGAGATATAGGGCGATGGCTTCCTTCAGGTTTTCGCTAACCTCGTCGAGCGTTCTCCCCTGGGTGACGACCGGGAGGTCGATGCATTCGCCCACGTACTGCTCCTCGCCCTTGTAGATGCGGACCTGGATGATCTTCTTCATGGCACCCTAAGTGTAGGCGGCACGGCGGCTTCCGTCAAATGGGGCTGCGCCGAGGGCCAGCTTGGCATCGAGCTTCCTGCGCTCTGCCGCTGGCATAAGTAGGGCTTTCACGCGAGCCTTGGGCAGCCTGTAAATCTTCTCGGATCTTGGCATCAATGCCTTCCCTGTATTCTTCTCTCCAACCAATCGGCAGATTATGAGATTTCTGCGGGGATTCCATCCATGCTTTCGCCATTCAACGTTTCCGCCTGGCTCATAAGTTCGGAAACCATCGCGGCGCGGATGGCGCGTTGGAAAAACGGCGACGAATCGCTTTGCTTGAGCCAGCGGGAGCGACCCTGAAGGTCGGCCTTTACCCGCGTGGCGAGGGCGTCGTATTCGTCTGCCTTCAGGCTCGCTAGGCGGGCCTCCGCGTCTTTCCATCGCTTGCCCTGCGCCTCCGCCTGGAGTTCCTCGAATGCATGCCGTGCCTTGGCCTGCTCGCTTGCTCGCGCGGCTTCCCCGCTTGTGCGGACGGAACCCTCGTAGCTTGCGAGCGCGGACGAGGCGTACTGCATGATCCCACCGACGGTCTGGGGGAAATAGCCGGTGCGAGGCGCGGCGATGTGAGCGTAGTCCACGATGTATTTCGCGCGGTCGAACCCGTGCTGAGCGATGAGCGCGGTCGCGTGCGAGAGTTCCTTCGACTGAGGACGGGCATCGTCCAGCCCGTGAAAGACTTTGTGGAAGTGCCGAACGAGCTCGTCTGGCTGGGTCGGCGCTTCCTCAGTCGCCGCCGGTCCCCTCTCGGCTGCGGGCGCTCGGAATTCGGCCTGCTTGAACAGGCTGCTTCCCTTCGAAACCGTCAGCTTGTAATCCTTCCCGTCAGCGGTGCGCTCGATGCCAATCGCCGTTATCACGCCGGTCGTGAGCGGGACCCCGTGCAGTTCGGCGATGGCGCGGGAGGGGGCCCGCTTCCGCTCGTACAGGCGCGCATAATCGGTGCCCCGGAGGCCGAGGTCACCGAAGAGTACACCC
>JANXQZ010000245.1 GCA_025353235.1 Bryobacterales bacterium | reverse complement strand
AGCCGTCCCAGCGCAGGAGGACTCTACCCGTCGGAGCAGCGTATCGGAGGCTGTTTGGCTGCGTGCCCATCGCTTGACCTGCCTGGCCGAAGGGCATCCGCCGACCCTTGAGGAAGGCGTGTAGCCGGTCCGCAGTGTCGTGCGCTCTCTCCCGCCTACGGGCGTCCGCCGGCAGGCGCGCGAGCGAGAATACCGCAAGGTCCTTCGACGCCACCACGTAATCGTTGAAACGCGGGCCCCAAAGCTGGATAAGGGAAGGATGTTCCCAAGTGGTCGAACTGGTCCCCTCGACTCGCGCATGGATCGACAACAGCGCGGCGCGCGGCACGGAGTCCTGCAACCCGGCCCACGCGGCCCTTCGGAGTGATTTCGCTCCCGCTGGGAGGCGTTCGTCAAGCAAGCCGACTCTCCGCCTGAAACAGAGGATCTGCGATCGCGAGAGCTCAAGCCGAGGAATCATGGTGACGTATCTTCGCTTGATATATTCTACGGTGGCGAATGCGCCAGGTAGTCGGCTCCAGCGGTTGGCATTCCATGCAGGCGACCAGCGTGGCCAGATTCAAGAGGACCCTTTATACTCTCGTCGCCTCGCCAGCAAGGAGGCTCGCAAAACGATCGACCGCGTCGACAAGCAGCTCGTATCTCAAAGGACCGAACGACGGCACCAGGCGGGCCGAAACCCAATGACCAAGCTCCACGCAGCTCCACAACTTCTCCCCGGCGGGGTATAGGATTAAGTACCTCTCATGTAGAAACTCTATGGTATTCGCTGTGTTGGTTAGTACAGAATGAAAGATATCGGGGATGATGCGAATGCTGTTGATCTATAGAAAAAGTAAAGCGCCAACCGCTCTGTTCCTGCTGGCCGCAATGTCACCCGGCTTCCGCCTGGCTGCCCAAAGCGTTGAGGAACCTAAATACTTGGTGGAGCACGCGGAATGCGCTCTCTTCGGCCCTCAGCGCGAAGCATTCTTAGCGCCTGTGAAGCGTAACCACCATCTGAGCGCTCTCACCGATCAAGTGGTCGGATTCCTGGCCGCCCCGAAGGCCTTGCAGGCCAAATCGGAAAGCGCCAAGGCAGCTACGCAGCAGGGGATGATCGACACGTACCTGTTTAAGGCCATGGCTGACGCTGGTGTCGCTCCCGCCGACAAGACGAGCGACTTCGAATTTATTCGCCGTGTCACGCTCGATCTTACCGGGCGCATCCCGACCTCCGTAGCCGTGCAGCGCTTCGTCAACGACTCATCCTCCACCAAGCGCGCCGACTTGATCGATAGTCTGCTCGCAAGTCCGGAATGGGTGGACAAATGGACCATGTATTATGGCGATCTTTTCAAGAACAGCTCGTTCAAGCAGCAGGTCAACCTCTACAACGAGGGCCGCAACGCGTTCTACAAATGGATCCACGATTCTCTTGCAAACAATAAACCGTATGACCAGATGGCTCGCGAGATTATCGCAGCGCCGGGTGATAATACCTGGGACGTTAAGGATGGCGCATCGAATTGGATCACTGGCGGCCGCGTAACCGGCGGGCCCTTGCAGGACACGCAAGATCAGGTCACGGCTAACGTTGCGGAGACGTTTCTCGGTCTCGCCAATTTGAATTGCCTGCTCTGCCATAACGGTCGGGGCCATCTGGATCAACTGAATCTCTGGGGCAAAAACACATCCCGCTATCAGGCTTGGCAGATGGCGGCTTTCCTGGCCCACACGCCGAATCCGTCGGCGGTTCGCCCCGATCCGAAGAATCAGAATTCGTACTACTGGACCTGGAAGGACAGCCTGAAGACGGATTATCTGCTTGGCTCCACCTCTGGAAACCGGCCCGCACGGACTTCCACCGGCGCGGAAAAAGCGGTACCGCCGACGTACCTCTTTAGCGGGAACAGTCCCAAATCAGGCGAAGACTATCGGCAAGCATTTGGGCGCGAGGTAACGGGTGATTTTCAGTTCGCCCGCGCTTCGGTCAATTATCTTTGGAAGCAGTTCTTCGGCCTCGGGATTGTCGAGCCAGCGAATCAGTTTGACCCGGCCCGTCTCGACCCCGACAATCCGCCCACGGATCCCAATCCGCAGGACGCTACCCAGACTTGGCCTTTGCAGCCTTCGAATCCGCGGCTCTTAAACGCCCTCGCGCAAAGCTTCATCGATAGCGGCTTCGACATCAAGGCGCTGATGCGGCAGCTTGCGAACTCGGATGCATATCAATTATCGGCGCGCTACAACGGCACTTGGTCGCCGCAGTGGGAGAGCTTGTTTGCAAGGAAACTCGTGCGCCGCCTGTGGGCGGAGGAGATGCATGATTCCATCGCTCTGTCCAGCGGTGTGCTGCCCGCTTATAAGGTGTACGAGGGACAGGACCCGGCCAATGTGGCCGGAGGCACGATCACGTTGAACTGGGCGATGCAGTTCCCCGAGACGGCGTCGCGGGGACTGAATACGTCCTCGAATTCGTTCCTCGACGGTTTTCTGCGGGGCAACCGAGACGACAGCGCGCGCAGCGGAGAAGGATCGCTTACCCAAGCGCTCAGCTTGATGAACGACCCCTTCGTAATGAGCCGCGTGAAGATGGCGAGCTCCGGGGCGGGCAGTCTGCTGAACACGCTGATGAAGTCGAATCCAAGCGACGCGCAACTGGTCAGCACGCTCTTCATCAACGTGCTGTCGCGCTACCCCACCGACGACGAAAGGAACAAAGCGGTATCCGGCCTGCAGGCGGCGCCGCGCCCCCAGGCTGCGGAAAACTTGCTGTGGTCGTTGTACAACAAAGTCGATTTCATCTTTAATTACTAGGAGCCCAGACATGTACGGCGAAGACAAAATCCGCAAGATCGAAGAGAAGTACCCGCGCGCCCACAAGACCTTCTTCAGCCGCCCGCACTTTTCGCGCAGGCAGTTCTTCCAACTGGTTGGCGCAGGCATTTCAGGCTCCTACCTGATCGGAGGCGCGAAAGCGGGTCCGACGATCACATCCGGCCAGGTAACCACAAAGAACACGGCGAAGAACGTAATCTTCATACTGCTAGCGGGCGCGCCCAGCCATACCGACACCTTCGACTTCAAAATGGTAAACGGAGTCACGCCTGCGGCGGCCAAACCCGAGTTGATTAACGGCGTGTTATGGCCCACGGCGATCCTTCCGAAATTGAAGAACAACCTGCCCGATTTCGCGGTCGTCCGTTCCATGAGATCTTGGGCGCTGGTGCATGGGCTCGCCCAGACTTGGACCCAAATCGGTCGTAACCCAGCGGCGGTTCTTGGCGATATCGCGCCAAACATCGGAAGCATCGTCGCCGAAGAGAAGACCCCCGAACGGCTTGCCACCCATGTCTTTCCGACCTTTGTCGCACTCAATTCGTCGAACGGGGCGGGGGCGGGCTATCTCTCCTCCAATTACGCGCCCTTCCAAGCCGCGCCGAACGCTGCCGGTCTCCCCAATACGAGCAATGTGGATGGGCAGGCTCGTCTCGAGCAGCGCTGGAGTTTGCTGCACCAATTGGACGACCAACTGCGCGTTAATTCGCCTTTAGGCAAGCCCCCGCAGGACATGGACGACTTCTATAAAGCCGCCAAAGGGTTGATGTACAACCAAGCTGTCCAGCAGGCTTTTAGCTTTAGCGCGGCCGAT
>JANXQZ010000833.1 GCA_025353235.1 Bryobacterales bacterium | reverse complement strand
CGATCTAGATGATCGCTATCAAGTTCCGGGGGCGCAGTTCCTCGAAACGGGGCGCGTTTATGAACACGATGGATTTGAGCCGCGCTGGCGTGGGATCTACGACGACAAGGGTCGCTTGATGGTCGCGATGTGCCACAACATGGACTTGGGCGACTCTTGGGAGCACGCCGATAATCCGCTGTATCCAGAGAAGTACTCCGCTCTCGGGTTCCGCATTGGAGTGAACTACGTGGTGTACGCGATGACCCATTAAGATGCCATGTTATTCTGGGCGCAAAGCCGCGATAGATTCCGCCATAAAACTTAGCGCACATGTTTGAGTTCCTATTCAAATATCCGTCTTCGCTGTTCTCCAAGGGCAACTTCGTCCTTCTCGGAACATGGCCTCTTTGGCTCTTGTTTTCCGCCGTCGTTCTTGCGGGAGGCGGGTTGGCGTGGTCGATTTGGATTCGGCGGAAACGCATCGCTTCTTCGGTTCAAGGCGGAAAGAGCGTGGCTGTGTGGGCGCTGCAAACGCTGCTGGTAACGCTGATCCTGCTGCTTCTGTGGCAGCCAGCTTTGAGCGTCGGCACGCTTAAGCCGCAGCAGAATATTGTCGCTGTCGTGGTAGACGACAGTCACAGCATGACGACTCAAGACAATGGCTCAAGCCGACGCGACGAGGTGATTCGCACGTTGAACGGCGGTCTGCTCAAGAGCCTGAGCAACAAGTTTCAAGTACGGCTTTACCGCTTGGGCGACCACATTGAAAGGTTCGAGAAACCGGAGCAGTTGAACGCCTCGCTGCCAGCCACCCACATTGCATCCGGGCTGAAGGAAGTTCTGGCCGAATCCGCCACGCTCCCGATCGGCGCGTTGGTTCTGCTCAGCGATGGCGCGGACAATTCGGGCGGGATCGATCTGGAGACGATTAACGAGATTCGCCGTCAGCGCATTCCGGTCCACACGGTGGGCTTTGGGCGTGAGCAGTTCGCGCGGGATATCGAGATTCAAGATGTGCAGATCCCGGTTCGCGCGCTGCCCAATTCGCGCTTGCAAGCACAGGTGAGCTTTCGGCAGCACGGCTACTCGGGGCGCAAACTGCACCTGACCATCAAGGAAAACGGCAAGGTTCTAGGCTCAGGCGACGTGATTGGAAAGGTGGACGGCGTTCAGCAGACCGAACCCGTCCTATTTAATGCGGGACCTGCTGGCGTGAAGGATGTCGAGGTGGCGATCGATCCGCAGGCCGATGAGGAGAACGCGAAGAACAACAAACTGATCCGGGTTCTGAACGTCGATAATGCGAGGCCGCGCGTTCTTTACATCGAGGGCGAGCCGCGCTGGGACTACAAATTTCTGCGGCGCGCGGTGGAGGACGACAAGAATATCGAGGTGGTCTCCGTGCTGCGCACCACGCAGAACAAACTGTATCGCCAGGGGATCGCAAATGAATCGGAATTGAAGGATGGATTCCCCGGCAAGGTGGAAGATCTTTTCGGCTACCAGGCCATTATTCTGGGCAGCGTGGAGTCCGCGTATTTTACGCCCGCCCAGCAGGAACTGATTCAGCAGTTTGTGGATCGGCGCGGTGGTGGGCTGCTGTTCATGGGAGGGCGCGCGTCGTTAGCAGATGGCGGTTACGGGAAGGCACCGTTTACCGATCTGCTGCCTGTGCGCTTGCCCGATCGCAAGAATACATTTCATCGCGATCCGGCCACCGCCGAACTGACTCAAGCGGGCCGCGAAAGTTTGATCTGCCGTTTGGAAGAGAATCCAGACAGGAATGTGGAACGTTGGAAGAAGCTTCCTTATCTGATGAATTTTCAGGAAGTGGGTGCGCCTAAGCCGGGCGCGGTTGTGCTGGCCGACATGATTGCTGCGGGCCACAAGATGCCGCTGCTGATCACTCAGAATTACGGACGGGGTCGCACGGCGGTGTTTGCCACGGGCGGAGATTGGCGCTGGCAGATGCTGCAGCCGGTGGAAGACATGACCCACGAAATGTTTTGGCGTCAGTTGCTGCGCTGGCTGGTGAGCGATACGCCGACTCGCGTGGTCGCGTCCACTCCCAGGCCGGTGCTGACGGATGAGGGCGGCGTCCATTTGCGGGCAGAAGTTCGAGATACGACGTATTTGCCTGCTGGGGACGCGCAGGTGGAAGCGCGCGTGGTAGGACCCGACGGGTCTAGTCAATCAGTGGAACTGCACCCGGATCCGCTGGAGCAGGGTGTCTATTCCGCGGAGTGGAGTGGAGACAAGGCTGGGTCTTATTTGGCGGAAGTGGTGGCGAAGCGCGGGAAGGAGGAGTTGGGGCGCGATGTGGTCACGTTCCGGCGCGAAAACGGACAGGCTGAAAATTTCCATTTGGAGCAGAATCGGGAGTTGTTGGAGAAGCTTTCTTCGCAGACTGGCGGTCGGTACTATCGCCCACACGAGGTGAATCGTCTGGGCGAGGACATATCGTACTCGGAGGCTGGGATCACGGTGCATGAGACGAGGGATTTGTGGGATATGCCGATCGTATTTTTCCTAGCGTTGCTGTTAAGGTCTTCGGAGTGGTTGTTGCGGCGAAAGTGGGGTGTCGTATGAAACTGTGGGGCAGGTTGTTAACCTGCGGACCGATTGTCAATCGGTCCTTCGAACTGGATGCCATCCTGCCCTACATCGGTAAGTGCGTCGCCTTGTTGATCGCATCGGCTCTAGCGCTTCACGCGACCACTTTCTACGTCACGGTAGCAGGCCTCGGAGGAGAGCCCGAATACGAGCAGCGATTCTCTGGATGGGCGAAAGATATCGACAAGCTGGTACATGCGGGCGGTCCCGACGTGAAGGTGGAAACTTTGTATGGTCCCGCCGCTACCCGCGCCAAGATTCAAAGCGTACTTTCCCAGATCGCCAAGGATTCTAAAGCCACCGATGCGCTAGTCCTCATGATGATCGGCCACGGATCATTCGACGGCTCGGACTATAAATTCAACCTGCCCGGCCCAGATCTTTCGGCGGTGGAACTTGCCACGCTCCTCGACCGCATTCCGGCCAAACAACTCGTCGTGAATATGACCAGCGCCAGCGGAGGTTCCCGGGCCGCGCTTGAAAGGGCGAACCGGGCCGTCATCACCGCGACCAAGGGTGGCAATGAGAAGAACGCCACCGTGTTCGCCCGCTATTGGGTTGAAGCGCTGCGCGACCCTTCGGCTGATACAGACAAGAACGAAGTGATCTCGGCGCTCGAAGCTTTCCGCTACGCGGAGCAGAAGACAGCCAAATTCTATGAGACGCAGAAACGTCTGGCGACGGAGCATCCGATGCTAGAGGACACTGGCAAGGGCCAAGGCACGAAAACGCCTTCAGCGGAGAACGGCCAAGGCTTGCTCGCTTCGCGAATCGCTGTCATGCGAATCGGCACGGCTCAAGCTGCCGCGAATACGCCCGATAAACAGAAGCTAATCGCGCACAAGGAAGACCTGG
>JANXQZ010000823.1 GCA_025353235.1 Bryobacterales bacterium | reverse complement strand
CGTCCGGTGAAAGACACGGGCTGGAAGCTGAGGAACGGAATTTTCTTGGGATTATCGAGCGCGAAGCGGACCACAGCACCCACTTGTTCGTTGTTGACCCCGTTGATGATCGTGATCACGGGCACAATATCAACGCCGCACAGCCCAGCGTTACACCTTGTCCCATTTGGCTCACGACGTTAAGAGCCAAACCGGCATCGGAGAACCCATTCGCGATTGGTTTCCGATTTCCTTCATGTCCACGTTCTCGGATTTCGCTGACCTCGTTCACGGACCGAGCGCGGAGTGGGGTCAGATCAGCTGCGGCTGCCACCCGAATTGCGGGATCGGCATGGCTGTCATGTGCGACAAGGAAACGAAGGAATACGTGCCGGTTACCGCGTTCCTGCACGCCGACCAGCTAGCCAAGGACATCGCGCGGATCAACGATGCTGCCCGCACGAAGCGCTGGATGAACGTCTTGGGGGTCAGCCTCGCGCTGCTGCGCAACTACGATCCGTTCAAGTCGCCGACCCACTTCAAGATTGCCGACTTGATCGCAAAGTTCGATAAGTGCTTTGGCATGACCAAGACTAACTACGGCAAGGTCACAGGCGACCGCACGATGGCGGATATCGTAAAGCGCCGGAACGACCGTTGGAACTTCCTGTTCATCGCTGGCATGTGGTTCCAGGATCTGTTCAATTACGATTTCCGCCGGACGGAACAGTGCATCATTCCATACGCCACTCAGGAGGGCGAAATTTCCTTCTGCGCCTACAACACGGGCGTGGGCTGGCGCAACATCATCGAAAAGATGCACATGACGTCTACCCTTACCAAGTGGTACGACGAGCATGGTAAGCATGAGATCTTCGCTGGTGGCAAGAAGGTCGCCATGACCCAGGCTGAGCACTCCCTGGTGCTGCGCGCCGATGATGTGAACCACAAGAAGCAGACTGACCTCGACGTGATGGGCATCGCCAAGACTGCCCGCGAAGAGAAGACCCGCGCTCGGGATGAGAAGCTTCGCCAGAGCAAGGAAGACGTTCGCATGGCCGCACTCTATCGCCAGCATGTCCTGAAAGAGGCTCCTGCCCCGGCCGATCTGGTCCAGTTGGGTTCGATTTTGCCTGCACCCGCTCCCGCAAAGAAAGCTGAAGTTCGCGAGGAAGTCGGCTCGTTCGGCGACTAGGTAACGTTCTAAGGTTGAAAAGCCGGAACCCCGGATTTGCGTTGTGCATCCTACAAACAGGATGTACTTGCAAATCCGGGGTTTGCTTTTTCTACTCTTCATGTCTACCGCCTTTCTTGCCCAAGCTGAAAACCTGGAAAATATTGAATACGGTCAAGTGGACGGCATCAGCCTCCGCATGGACGCCCATATTCCCGAGGGAAAGGGACCTTTCCCTGCCGCAATTATCGTCCACGGCGGCGGATGGGTGCGCGGGGATCGCCGTACCGATGTACAACCTCTTTTCCAACCACTGGAGCGAGCTGGCTTCGTTTGGTTTTCCATCAGCTATCGTCTGGTGAACAACTCGTCTGGCCTTGCATCGATGCTTTTTCTCGGCCAAGCTGTCGACGATGTCAAGAAGGCGATCGCGCACGTAAAGACAAATTCTGCTGAGTATAAGATCGACCCCGACCGAATTGCGTTGATCGGCGAATCCGCGGGGGCACAACTGGCTTCGCTGGCCGCTCTGAAACCTGACCCGTCAGGATCGGTCAAGGCCGTAGTGGCGTTCTACAGTCCGAGCGATCTTGAGATGCTAGCTCGCACTTCGAAGCAGATCCCGGATTCAATCAGGCAGGCGGTACAAGGCTCGCCACTCGCCGAGATGCTGCTGGCTGGACTTCGAACGCTATCCCCGGTTAACTTCGTTCGCAAGGATATGCCGCCTTTCTTGCTGATTCATGGCACGTCCGATGCGCTGGTTCCGTTCAGCCAATCCGAGCAGATGTGTGACCGCATACAAGAGGTAGGCGGGGCCTGCGAACTGTATCCTGTCAGCGGCGGAGGGCACGGAATGCGTTGGTGGGAGTCTTCTCACATTACGGATTACAAAAAGCGCATGATCGAATGGCTAGAGCGCGAGCTTACACTGTACCCAAATGCAGCGCTACAATCCCACCCGTTAGCCGTTCAAAGCTGACCTTCGAAAATCCAACTTCTGCCATCTCGCTCGCCAGTTCCTCCGCCGAAGGGAACTTCCTGACGGACTCTGGCAGATACGTGTAAGCGTCTCGCGAGCCCGAGATCATTCCGCCAAGCGCGGGCAAGATATTTCGAGAGTAGAAGTTGTATCCGGCGGCAAGCAGCGGGTTGGGCGGCTTTGAAAATTCTAGAATAGCCAGTACGCCATCTCTTCGCAAAACTCGGAAGAGTTCATCCAAGCCTTTTCGATAGCTTGCAAAATTGCGGAAGCCGAACGCAACAGTGATGAGATCCAGCGAATGGTCGGCCAGCGGCAGGTTCAAGCCATCGGCTTCGAACAGCTTCGAGGCCAACTTGCGTCGATCTACTTTTCGGGCCGCCTCGATTAGCATCGGGTGGCAGAAATCGCTCCCAAAGACTCTGCTGCCCCGGCGGTTCTCGAGCGCGATCATCAAATCTCCGGTGCCGCAGCATAGATCGAGTACGCGGGCCTCAGGGCGGCGAAGCACGTGTTCTACTCGCTTGACGGTGTGCCCACGCCAGAGCCGGTCGATATTAAACGAAAGCAGATGATTCAGCAGATCGTAACGTGGCGCGATGCGACCAAACATGCAGCGGACCCAAGTGGCTGCCTGCTGCTCGGTTTGGGAGCCAGTCGGCGTGGTCCCCTGAATCATGCCGCGAGCGAATCCTGGATCGCGCGCATCACCTGCACCTCGCTCACATCGGATGTTACACGGACATGCCCGATGAGATCGGGCAGCACGAAATGAACTTTGCCCTGGATCGTCTTCTTATCGCCCTTCAACCTTGCCGCCAGCCTGGTTGCGTCCACGCCTTCGATCCGGTCCGGCGCACGATAAAGCTGGATGCAGGCTAGTATCTCGGCTGCATCTTCTGGCCACAAAATCTCAGCCATCCTGGCCAGGCGAGTAGCCACAAGCATTCCCCAGCCGATCGCCTCCCCGTGCAGGAATCGCGTGTAGCTAGTCTCAGCTTCTAGCGCATGCCCGAACGTATGTCCGAAATTCAGGATGCGTCGCAGATCGCCTTCCTTCTCATCGGCGGACACCACCTCGGCTTTGATGCGAACTGAATCCGAGATCATGCGGTCGACCGTAGCGGGGTCGTGCTGAAGCACTTGCTCGGATTCAAAGCGCATGATCTTGAACAAATCAGGATCGGCGATTATGCCATGTTTGATGATCTCGAACAGTCCGGCGCGGTATTCCCTCTCAGGAAGCGTATCGAGCACGGCCGGATCTATCAGCACCGCCAGCGGTTGATGAAAGCTCCCGATTAGATTCTTGCCCGCGGTCAGATTTACGCCCGTTTTGCCGCCCACTGCCGCGTCCACCTGCGCCAGCAGTGTAGTCGGAATTTGAATAACCCGAATGCCGCGCATGAAAATAGCGGCAAGGAATCCCGCCATATCGGTGAGAATTCCGCCGCCGAATGCGATCACGATGCTGGACCGGTCGGCACCCTTCAAGGCCATTTGCTCTGCAAGCTTCTCAACCTCGGCCAGACGCTTATTTTGCTCCCCTCGTAGGAGAAAGAGAAGTTCGTATAGCCTGCCGTGCAGTCCCTGTTCGAGCGCAGCGCCATGGAGCTCCCACACATCCTGCGTTGAGATAAC
>JANXQZ010000821.1 GCA_025353235.1 Bryobacterales bacterium | reverse complement strand
CCACACGTGCCAGCAAGCCGTTCTGGTTCCGCGAAGCGTTTAGAAATTCGTCGCGGCACGCGAAGCCACTTTCGGGAGATCATCGCGGGCTGACGGAGTATAAAATGCTTTATGACAGGCCCTAAGCGGTGCGCTCTACGCCTTCAAATATCTCCGAATCAGCGAATCATACGTAAAACCACCCAGCAACGCGCCCAATATCGGCCCGACGATCGGGACCCAAAATACAAGCGTTCCATCAGTCAGCCCATTGTTCTTGAAGCCCGCCAGCACGGTAAACAGACGCGGTCCAAAGTCCCGCGCCGGATTGATCGCGTATCCATGAATGCCGCCAAACGCCATGCCGATCACCACTACGATCAGGCCCACCATCAAAGGCTGTAGATTACCGGGAGGCTGATTGCGCTCGTCCGTAACCGCAAAAATCAACATGATTAGCAGCGCCGTTCCGATTGTTTGATCTAGAAGCCCCGCCAGTGGATCCCCCGGGAAGGCGGGGAAGGTAGTGAAAATTCCGGCCGTGTGGTCGAGAGCCGGGTCCGCTTTCAGGAACGCCGGATGATAGTTCCAATAAACGAGCGCCGCAGCCAGAAACGCGCCTGCAATTTGAACTAGGCAATATGGCGCGACCTTACGCCATGGAAATCCCCGGTAAGCAGCCAGCGCGATCGTGACGGCCGGATTCAGGTGCGCGCCCGTCGTCTTGCCAGCGATGTAGATTCCCATCGTCACCCCCAATCCCCAGGCGACCGTGATGTTCGTGAAGCCTCCATTGACCACTTCTCCCGGAATCTGATGGCCAAACAGAACCACCATGGCAACCACGCCGTTGCCGAACAAAATCAGGACCAACGTGCCCAGGAACTCGGCGAGGAGTTCGGCAGTCAGAGTCGTCTTCATAAGCATGGGAATTCTATCATGGACCCTGCCGCGTGCTAGATTTTGCGAATGCGCCTGAAATCCGCCGCATACTGGACCATTCCGCAGATCTTCTCCCTGGTCCTCTACTGGCCCGGTCTCCTGAGCTGGTTTCAGATGGATGACTTTGTTTGGCTGGGTCTCCAGGGCATGGTCCACAACTTTGGCGAATTTCGCACCGCGATGCTGCAACCTTACGCTCAGGGCACGGTACGCACCCTTAGCGAGCGAGCCTTCTTCCTCTCGTTTCACGCGCTATTCGGCATGAATGCTTTTCCCTATCGCGGATTGGCGTTTCTGACACAGGCCGCGAATCTCGTCCTGATCGCACTCATTTGCGCAAGGCTCACCAAGTCGCGCGCAGCCGGATTCTGGGCAGCCGTACTATGGACCGCAAACAGCGTCATGGCATTCGCGCTCGCCTGGACCGCAATCTATCACGAGCTTCTATGCTCTCTATGCTTTCTCGCGGGCATCTGGTTTCTAATCCGCTACGCCGAAACGGGCCAAGGCCGATTCCTGGGCGCGCAATGGCTTACCTTTCTGTTCGGGTTCGGCGTGCTGGAACTGAACGTAGTTTATCCGGCATTGGCGCTGGTTTACGCGCTCTGCTGCGCCCGAGGTCTCTGGCCAAAAATCCTGCCTATGTTTCTCGTTTCGGTTCTCTACGCCGGTTGGCACTTGAGCATCGCCCCACTTCCGGCCAGCGGTGACTACCAGATGCATTGGGATCTTTCCATCCTTTCAACTCTCTTTACTTACTGGAAAAACGCGCTTGGCCCCAGTAAGCTAATTCTCCTCTCTATTCATCCATCCATTGGCAGATCGGTCCTCACGGTTCTGCTGACCACGGGACTGCTCGGCTTTCTATTTTGGAAGGTGATCCACAGACAATGGGTCGCGCTATTCTTCGCCGCCTGGTTTGTGATCGTGCTGGCGCCGATGCTGCCGTTGCGAGACCGCGTGACCGATTATTACCTCACGATTCCAGTGGCCGGGCTGGCAATGCTCGGCGGCTGGGGTGTCGTGTCGGGCTGGCGAAAAGGCCGGCGCGGGAAGGTTGCTGCAGCTTCTCTGCTCGCAATTTACCTAAGCGTCTCCATTCCACTGGCTTGTGTGAACGTCAGGTCGTTTTACGATCGCAGCCAAGCCGTGCGCTCGGTGGTGCTGGGCGTGGTCAGCCTGAGCCGGAACAAACTGGAGAAGACCGTTTTCCTGAGAGGAGCCGAGATGGCTATTTTCGTCTCGGCGATCTCGCAGCGGCCTTTTCGTCTCTACGGAATCGACCGAGTCTTTCTGCTGGCCGCCCCCGCTCTTGAATCAAGGCTCAGCCTAACTGACCGGCGCGATTTTATTCTTAGCTCCGGCGAAGTTCAAAACGCAATCCGTCGCGATCAAGCGGTGGTGTACGACATCGCAAGCGGTCAGGTGCGCGACGTCACTGCGGAGTACCGCGCGGCCTCGGGCGCGTTACAATAACGTCCTACCATGCTTTTCAGACCGTTCCGAACACTTGCGCCCCTCCTGCTGCTGACCGCTTCTTTCAGCATTGCTGCCACGCTCCCCACTCCTGAGCAGTTCGCCGGCTTCCGCATGGGGACCGACAAGAAGCTCCTGCGCTGGGACAAGATCGTCGAGTACATGAAGCTGGCCGCCGCCTCTTCGCCCCGAGTTCATTTCGAAGAGGACGGCAAGACGTCGATGGGTAACCCATTCATCACGGTCACCATCAGTTCGCCAGAGGCCATAGCCGACTTGGCTCGTTACAAGGCGAACCAAAAGCGGCTAGCCTATCCGCGCGATCTGGAAGAAGCTGACGCGGAGAAGGTCATCGCCGGGAACAAGGCAGTCTTGTTCATCACGTGCAATATTCATGGCAGTGAAATTGGATCCACGCAGATGGCGCCCGAGCTGGTTTATCGGCTTGCGACTGACGAGTCGCCCGAGATCAAGCACGTTCTCGACAACGTCATTTTAGTGCTGGTGCCCTCGTTCAACCCGGACGGACAAATACTCATCAGCGATTGGTATATGCAGCATGCGGGAACCCCGTGGGAGTCAAGCCCGCTTCCCGACCTGTATCACAAATACGCCGGTCACGATAACAATCGCGACGCATTTATGAATACGCAGGCCGAAAGCCAGTATTTCAACAAGCTCGCGTTTAAGGAGTGGTTCCCGGTAGTCTACCTGGACGAGCACCAGATGGGCAGCAACGGGCCGCGCATATTCGTGCCCCCGTTCATGAACCCAATCAACATGAACGTGGACCCGACCATCTGGGAACTGAATGGGCTCTTCGGCTACGCCATGGGTTCGGCGCTGCATGCTAAGGGCTACACCGGAATCATCAACGATACGCAGTACACAAGCTGGTGGCAAGGCGGTTTCATGATGCAGGTTTGGTGGCACAATGCGATCGGATTGCTCACGGAAGTGGCAAGCGTGAACGTGGCCAGCCCCACCGATCAGGCGAAGGCGAAATACGGCGATGTTGGCACTGCGCCCGAATTGACGTTTGAACAGATGCGGCGCATCGACCCGCGCAAGCAACTCGCGGCACCGCGCGACATCACTCCCAGGAATAGTTATCCGCGACCGTGGCTGGGCGGTCCTTGGTCGCTGAGAAACATCGTGGACTACGAACTCACGGCCACGTTCGCCTTGCTCGATTCGGTGGCGAACGAGCGTATTCTGGTGCAGCGCAACTTCTATCGATTGAATCGGAAGCAGATCGAACTAGGCAAGACAGAAGGGCCTTACGCTTATGTGCTGCCGGGCAATCAGCATGATCCGGCTTCCGCCGCCCAGCTGGTTCGGCTGTTGGATGAGCAGGGCGGGGAAGTACACAAGGCCTCGGAGTCGTTTCAGGCAGGCGGCATCTCGTACCCGGCGGGCAGCTACGTGGTACTCATGGCGCAATCTTTCCGGCCTTTCGTGAAGGATCTTCTGGAGAAGCAGACCTATCCCGTGCAGCGGCAATATCCGGGTGGTCCCGTGCAGCGGCCCTACGATGTTACCGGCTGGACTCTTCCGCTCATGATGGGCGTTGAGTCGGTAGAGGTAGCGAAACCGTTCACCGCCAAGCTGGAGAGAATGACGAGCTTTGCCGTTCCCGAAGGACGGTTCGAGCCGGGCGCTTCTCCGATCGCTTACGAAATTTCGCACAACTCGAATAACTCTGTGATCGCGACGAACCGGCTGCTGAAGGCTGGGGCGGTAGTGAGCTGGACGGCCGATGGTGGCATCGTGGCGCGCTCGCGCCAGGACCTGGGACCTCAAGTGAAGGAGCTGGCGAAAACTCTTGGAGTGGATGTGAAGGGTCTCGCGGCTCTGCGCGTCGGAGCCCACCAGGTGCATGCTCCGCGCATTGCTCTCTATTATCCTCCCCAGGGCGTGATGGACGAAGGCTGGACGCGCTGGCTGCTGGAGCGCTATGAATTTCCCTACACGCGCCTGCGCGCCGACGAAATTCGCAAGGGGAAATTGCGCGAAAGATTCGATGCGGTTCTGCTCGCGAATCAGCCCAAGGATCAGTTGATCAAGGGCGCGACGGAAGAATGGATCCGGCCTGAGGATCGCGGCGGAATCGGGGACGAAGGCGTGGCGGCGCTGAAGCAGTTCGTGATCGATGGCGGCAGCCTGATCGCCCTCGGCACCTCCGGGCTAGTGCCCGTAGAAGAGTTCCCTCTGCCGCTGAAAAACGCGCTGAAAGGACTGAAGCCGGATCAGTTCTCGTGTCCAGGATCCATCCTGAAGGTATACGTGGATAACAAGACTCCGTCCGGGTTCGGCATGCCGGAAAAGGCCTCGGCGGTATTCTACAACAACGTCGCGTTCGACCTCGCGCCAGCCATGAACGAAGCCAAGGTGCGTGTGATTGCGCGCTATCCCTCCAGCGGAATACTGGAGAGCGGCTGGATCGGCGGGGAAGAGTATTTAAACGACCGCATCGCGGCGGCGCAGGTGGACTACGGCAAAGGACATGTGATCCTCCTGGGTTTTGCAGTCCAAAATAGGGCTCAGCCGCATGGAACTTTCAAGTTGTTGTTCAATTCGCTGCACTACTCGGCGGTAGAGGGGCTATAGCGTTCCGCAGCTAGTCCACGCGCGTCATTACGTTTTGCACTTGTCCAGTACTGGATGTCCATTGGCGCTTTCAGAGTTTCGCCGTACCTTCGACTTAGCCCTTCCGCTATTCGGAACGCGCTTGTTCGATGGCGAC
The DNA here is from genome assembly GCA_025353235.1 of Bryobacterales bacterium. GTDB lineage: Bacteria > Acidobacteriota > Terriglobia > Bryobacterales > Bryobacteraceae > JANXQZ01. The sequence continues at coordinate 3,714 of JANXQZ010000821.1, read as the reverse complement.
CATTACCAGTCCAATTCCGGCCCTTCGGGGGATCGAAGTTTTCAACCGCCCCGTTGCGACCGTTCTCTGCCTGATTCTTACAGATAGTCTTTCGTTGCTCACGTCCGTAGGCCTTGGCATTCTCGCCAAGGCTCTTATCCACCGCGATCTCCACTTGGACAGTTATCTGCGCCTCTGGCCTCTGCTTTTTGTCTTCCTCATCGTCTACGCCTCTATCGGGCTATATTCCATTGTGGCGCTCAGCCCGCCTGAGGAGCTCCGCCGCGGCACCACTGCGTCTGTTGTGCTCTTCCTGCTGCTCGGGGCTGTCACGATGTCTCTCCGCAACGCGCAGCAGCAATTCACTTGGACTCTTTTTCTAGCGCTCGGGATCAGCGTCGTTCTCTTTCCGCTGATGCGGGCCTGCACGCGGCAGCTCTTTGCATCCAGAAGCTGGTGGGGCTTCCCTGCGGTCGTCTTCGGTTCCGGCAAAGCAGCGGAACAAATGGTCAAGACCATGACCGACGACCCAACCATCAGTTTGAAGCCCATCGCTCTCATCGATGCAACCTGCCGTCGGTCTCAGGTCAACGGGGTCCCGGTCTTCCGGGATTTCAGCCAAGCCCCCATCTTGATGCCCGCCAAAAGCCGGGCCTACGGGGTCTTTGTCGCGCAGGATTTACCCACCGCGAATCTGAATGCGCTGATTGATCGGCATCGCTCCAGCTTTTCGCACATACTCGTGATTCCAGAGCTGACGGGAATGTCCAGCCTATGGGTGAGTTCGAAGAACATAGGCGGAATGCTTGGTTTGGAAGTAAGTCAGCATCGCATTCATGACCGGCTCAAGCGTGCGCTCGATATCTGCCTCGCTCTGGTATTCGGCTTGTTTGCCGGCCCGCTCTGCCTGCTGCTGGCCATCTTGAGCAAGCTGGATTCGCCTGGCCCGATCTTCTACAGCCAGCGGCGGATCGGACTCAAAGGCAAGCCGTTTCAGGCCTGGAAATTCCGGTCCATGGTCACCAATTCCAAGGAGATGCTGGAGAGCCATCTGTCGGCTAATCCCGATGCGCGTCTGGAGTGGGAGCGGACCCAAAAGCTGAAAAACGACCCGCGTGTGACGCGCATTGGAAAGCTCCTGCGGAAAACCAGCATGGACGAACTGGCCCAGATTTGGAACGTTCTGCAGGGCGAGATGAGTTTCGTTGGGCCGCGTCCGATTGTGGACAACGAAATTCGCCATTACGGGAATAACTTCGACCTCTATACGCGCGTTCGGGGCGGAATCACGGGTCTTTGGCAGGTTTCCGGACGGAGCGACACCACCTATGAAGAGCGCGTGAGCCTGGATTCGTTCTACGCTCGCAACTGGTCGGTCTGGCTGGATCTTTGCATTCTCTTTCGAACGTTTTCAGTCGTCTTATTCGGCAAGGGCGCCTATTGATCGCAGGTTCGTTGATGATACGATGAACTGCGATGAAATCTAATCGATTAACAACGATCTCCGCTGCATCTTTCGCGATCGCCGCGTTGGCCTTCGCCCAAGCGCCAGCCCCGCGTCCCCAAGTGACTTCGCCGGAGGTCCAAACCGACCGGCACATCGTGTTTCGCATTCTTGCGCCTCAGGCGGAAACCGTCAAGCTTAGCGGCGGCGATATTCCCGGCAACGGATCGGGCACCCCCTTGACGAAAGGCGAGAAGGGCGTTTGGGAGGCGACTCTCGGTCCAGTGGATCCAGGCGCGTACCGCTATACTTTCAACGTCAACGGCGTAACGGTAATCGATCCTCGAAACCCGTCCATCAGCGAATCGAACTCCAACGTTTGGAGTCTCGTGTACGTGCCTGGTTCGGACTTCGAAGACACCAAGGACGTTCCCCACGGGGCCGTCGCTTCCGTCACTTACTCCTCTAAGGCCCTGGGGAAGTTTCGACGCATGCACGTCTACACTCCTCCTGGATATGAAACCAGCACTTCGAAATACCCCGTCTTCTATTTGCTCCACGGGGCAGGCGACTCCGATGAAGCCTGGACGTCGGTCGGCCGAGCCGGATTCATTCTCGACAATCTGATTGCAGCTAAGAAGGCGAAGCCTATGGTGGTCGTTATGCCAGCGGGACACACTCGAATGGACAATTCCAGACTCCCTGGTGTGGCCGACGAGTTTGTGCAGGACTTCCATAGCGACATCATGCCCTACGTTGAGCAGCACTATCGCGTGCTCACCGATCGCTCGAATCGTGCAATTGCCGGACTCTCCATGGGTGGCAACCAGACGCTCAACATTGCCATGCCGCATTTGGACAAATTCGCCTATATCGGAGTGTTCAGTTCGGGTCTGATTGGAGAATTCGGCGCGCTCCGAAGACCCGGAGCCGACGCGCCCCCTGCGCAGCCTCCGCCGACGGGCCCAAGCTGGGAACAGCGGAACATTGCCGCTTTGGACGATGCTAATTTCAAGAAGGGCCTCAAGCTGGTGTGGTTCAGCACTGGCAAAGACGACTTCCTCCTGAAGACCACATTAGGCACGGTGGATTTGCTGAAGAGCCATGGTTTCAAGCCGGTGTACCTGGAGAGTGCCGGCGGACACACGTGGTTGAACTGGCGCGATTACTTGGACGAGTTCGCCCCGCTCTTGTTCCAGTAGCTCCGATGAATCCCTGGAAGCTGCTCGACTCGCGAGCGATCTACGAGAACGCTTGGATTCGAGTGCGCGAGGATCGGGTAATTCGGCCCGACGGCACTCCCGGGATCTACGGCGTGATCGAGATTCCGCCTTCCGTGGTTGTCCTGGCGCTCGACGAAGAGGGCCGAATCGTCTTGGTGGGGCAATGGCGCTATACCCGAGAGAAGTATAGCTGGGAATTGCCCTTAGGTGGAGCGCATACAGGCGAAACGGACATGCAGGCTGTTGCTGCGCGCGAGCTTCGCGAAGAAACCGGCGTGGAGGCCGCGAACTGGAAGTTCTTAGGGACCATCGAAGCGTGCATCGGAGTGACGACGGACACCCAATGGATCTATCTCGCGACCGAGCTTAAGAAACTCGCTAGCACGCCGGATCCCGAGGAGCGGCTGGAAATACGCTGGGTGGCTCTCGAGGCAGCGGTCCAGGCTGTTTTGAACGGAGAGATTCGCGAAGGAGCATCCGTGGCGGCTATCCTCAAGCTGCAGGCAATCCGCTAAAAGCTTCCGTCTCCTGCCGAGCTATCGAGCATTATGCACGAAAAACTCCTGCCATGATTCGTCGAGCACCGTCCAGCAGTCAGGAGCGTTGCCGGTCTCCGCGATATACAGCGTTCCATGGCCGGAAGGACACAAATACTCGGTAGCAGGCTGATCCAAAACTTGGCTGGACCAGGAGCCGATCGGCACTGGCTTGCGCAGTCTCGCGACGCACACCGGACACCGGCCCCGGTGGTCGATCACCAGCAGGCAGGCTGCACCGGAACATGCCAGCAGGAATATCCAAAAAACGAATAGGGAATACGTCAACTGCCCGACTGGACCCAAAGGGTAAAGGCTGATTCGCAAAAGGGCCATGGATAGAACTACGAAGAACACTCGGGCGCCCAGGATAAGAACCCAATAGCGCCATTTTGCGAAGCCTTTGAACAGCAGGAACACCATGCTCAACACCGCTGCGATGGCGCTGAGTCCGAGTGCGAAGGAGAGGCTGCGCAGCCGGGAATCTTCCAGCAGCGGAACAAGGTCATAGCCGTCGCTGATCCAGCGCGTC
>JANXQZ010000794.1 GCA_025353235.1 Bryobacterales bacterium | reverse complement strand
CACGCGCTTCATTTCTCCAACTTGTGGATTACGTTGAGCAAAACATTTCCCACCACTTCGAGGCTGTGGGCGCTCAGCTTATCCATCGTGTCCTTCTCGGTGTGCCAATTCTCGTTGTTGGGCCCATAATCGAAGTCGATTAAATCGAGCGCGTTGACTCCGTGCTGAAGGAACGGCATGTGATCGTCCTCGGTGGCGAAGCCGGAGTTGAGAAAATAGTTGCCATAGCCGAGCTCGCGCGCCGTATCCCACACCAGCAATCGCAGCGATGGCGATGAATTCATCTCCTGCAGAATGCCAAGATCCTTATCGCCGATCATATCGACGTTGATCAATGCGCGAATTTTGGCGAGCGTTCCATCCTTCGACCAACGGTCCGCGAGATGACGGCTCCCGTACAGCGAGTCCGCTTCGGACCACTGTCCGTACGCCTCTTCTCCGTCGAAGAACACCAGGTAAATGTCATCGCCATGCGAAGTGCGAGGTAGGACTCGTGCCAATTCCAGCAGAACGCCTGTAGATGACCCTCCATCGTTTGCTCCAAGAAAAATCTTCCCGGGCATCGACTTCGAATCGTAGTGGCCGGTGATCACTGTGGCCCTGCCTGACTTTCCCGGAAACTTGGCGATGATGTTCTGCATAGATACATTACCCACGGGTGTAGCGGCAGTAAACGCATCTGAACTGATTTCGCAACGCGTCGACTTCAGTTGCGTTTCGATGAAGGCCTGCAGCTTGTGGATCGCGGGCGACCCTGGCGGTCTGGGTCCGAAGGCGACTGCCTTGCGTGTATATTCGAGCGCCGAGGTTCCGCTGAAATCTGCTCCAAGAGCCAGAGACGCCCAAAGAACCAGCCATGCTTTCGAGCGCTGCATGTTTTCAGTGTAAGTCCCGGTTTAGCAGAGGCAGACTCGCCATAACCTCGCCCAGCGTTGTCCCGGCGTCACCCGCGCGAATCACTTGGATCGGACCCGGCCCCACCGGACGCCAGCGCTGAAACATCCGCTCGGAGGCGAAACCGCCGAAGATGCTCACCATGGGAACGCCGCTCGCTGCCGCAACGTGTCCGCCAGCGGAGTCGTAGCCGATATACAAGCTGCTGCGCGCGATCCGGGCCGCAAATCCCGCGAATGACCCATCCCACATTCCGACCCTGCCTCCGCTGTGAGCCGCCGCGCGTTCCACTCGTTCCGCCTCTTCACCGCCCGCGCCCCGGTCGACAAGAATGGAGGACTCGCGGTCGACCAAGAAGCGGAGAAGATTCTCCTCGAACGGATCGGGAATGCGCTTGGCCGCATTCTCGCCGACACCGAGACTGATGGTGACATCGGCAGGATTGCCAGTCGCTGGAAGCGGCGAGATAAATGGCTTCGCTTTTTCAATTCCGAAAGTTTGCGCCACCCATCTCCGAGTCAAATCTGGCAGCGCCTCGTCCGAATCGCCGCCATAGGATCGGCTTTCGAAAAAGTAGTAATTCTCTTCCGCACACACGGGCAGCAGCCCGAGCTGGGTCAAGCGCGAGTCAGGATCAATGACAATGCTGCGCGGAGTGCTGAGGGCCTCCCGGAGTTCCGGCCAGATCGAGAGACGGTCCAGCAGTGCTCCCGACCGCCCGTAGCTGATGGGAAGATGCTCTAGAGCCGAGTCGGCCGCGAAAAGCTCCCAACTCTTTTCCGGTCCTACGAAGTAGAGAGAGGCGTTCGGGAAGAGTTGCTTTACCGCATCGAGAACTATGCTCGTCACTGCCACGTCCGCTCCTAGAGTGACGCGGGAAAGGACATAGACATGGTCGATACTAAGCGGGTCGCGATCAAAGCGGCGCGGTTGGCGAACGCGGGCGTAACGCTCGAGTAACTGGTCGGCGTGAAGGTCTAGAACCACGCGCGAGATCACCTCGGAAAACAACTCGGCGTACACTCCGCAAAGTCTCGGCTCAAATAGATCCGCGAGGCGCTCCACCACGGTTCCAAACAGCGCGCGATTCCCGCCTGGCTCGATTAGCCGCTCCAGCGCTTCTGCCGGACGCGGTGTACCCGCCAGGCATGCGGCGAGCACCTCCTGCGCGTCCTGCTCAGCCGATGTATTTGGCAACCAGCAACTCCAGCTTCTTGCGCGTTGCTTCCGGAATCGTCTTCGGGTCAGTGATCAGCGCATGACGCAGTGCCGAGCCGCATTTGCAGACGCGCTCTGCCGGCATCGCGGCCACTGTCGCAGCAACTACTTTGCAGGCGTTCTCGGCGTTCTTGCTCAGGTTGGCCAAGATATCGGTGACAGTCACGGCATCGTGTTCTTCATGCCAGCAATCGTAATCGGTCACCATCGCGACGGTGACGTAGCAGATCTCGGCTTCTCTTGCCAGCTTCGCTTCCTGCAGATTGGTCATGCCAATGATGTCCAGGCCCCAGCTTCGGTACACGTTCGATTCGGCCTTGGTAGAGAACGCAGGACCCTCCATACAAAGATAGGTACCGCCCCGATGTACATCAACGCCAACGCGGTTGCAAGCCTCCCTAACCACTTCCGACAACTGCGGACAAACTGGATCGGCGAAGCTCACATGGGCAACCAACCCCTCGCCGAAAAATGTGGAGATGCGGCCTCGCGTGCGATCAAAGAATTGATCCGGGATCACAAATGCGAGCGGCTTGTGCTCCTCCTTCAAAGACCCCACTGCGCTGAGTGAAACAATCCGCTCCACCCCCAGCGATTTGAATCCGTAGATGTTCGCGCGGAAATTTAGTTCAGATGGCGAGATGCGATGCCCTTTACCATGCCTCGCAAGAAACGCGACCTCCCGCCCCGCGAGCTTTCCTACGATGTAAGGATCGGACGGACTGCCCCAGGGCGTGTCGATCCGAAGCTCTTGCTCGGCTTCGAACCCCGGCATCGCATACAACCCGCTTCCTCCGATGATTCCGATGGTTGGTTTCATTCCTGTATGAGTTCGAAGAGAACGCCGCCTGCGGATGCAGGATGGACGAAGACGTACTGATGGCCGCCCGCGCCGATCTGCGGCTCACTGAGCAGACGCGCCCCAGAGGCCCGTAGACGTGCCTCCGCTTCCGTCAGGTTTGCAACCTTGATCGCAACATGGTGCAGCCCTTCGCCGCGTTTCTCTATAAATTTGGCGATGACGGAATCGGGTGCCGAGGCCTCCAGAAGCTCGATGCGAGGACCGCCAGCGGGCAGCATAGCCACATTCACCTTTTCAGCGCCAACAGTCTCTCGAAGCGAAATTTGAAAGCCAAGCTGTTGCGTGTAGAAGGTCAGCGCGTGCTCAAGCGAGCGAACCGCGATGCCAAGATGATCGATTTGTGGGGCAGGCAATCCTGCCTGCAGCCGGCTTTCAGCCGGCCCTGTGCGCAACCAATCCTCGACAACGCTATAGGGATCGGACTCTCGCGCAGCCACGCGACGCGCCGCGTCTTCAAACTGCCCCCCATCAAAGCCATCCAGCAATCGCTCCCGCAGCATATCCCTAAGTCGCAAATTCCAGTTCTCCACGGCGCGGTCCGCCCCGCGCCTTCCCTGATAAGAGCGAATTGCTTCCAACACCTTATCGATCCCCCGATTTTCGCTTGCCACGGTCCAGACAATCGGAGGCGTCCACCCATCCTTCCGCGTCGAAAGACTTTGCATCGCCTTGATTTCCCGCTCCAGTCTATCCGCGCCCGGCTGGTCCGATTTATTGATCACAAACACGTCGGCGATTTCCATGATACCCGCTTTGATCGCCTGCACATCGTCCCCCATGTTAGGCACCAGGACCACCACGGTCACGTCCGCCAAACGAGCAATCTCCACCTCGTCCTGACCCACGCCGACGGTCTCTATCAGCACCGCATCGCACCCGGCCGCATCGAGAAGCAGCGCCAAATCGCTAGTCGCGCGAGCAACGCCTCCCAACCATCCTCGAGTCGCCATGGAACGAATGAAAACGCCTGAATCGGCATGGTGGCTTTGCATGCGGATACGATCGCCCAGCACCGCACCCCCAGTGTAGGGGCTCGTGGGATCAACAGCGATAATGCCGATCTGCTTATTTTCCCGCCGGAATAGAGCCGCGAGTTGATCGACGAGAGTGCTTTTACCCGCCCCGGGTGCGCCGGTGATTCCGATGATCGCAGCCTTCCCGCTATGAGGAAACAGTTCCTTCAGAAGCTCGTCCGCGCGCGCTTGTCGATTTTCAATCGCAGTGGCGGCACGAGCAAGCGCGCGCACATTCCCCCCGCGAATTTGGTCAGCCCATTCCCGAGTGGACGTCACGACTTCAGAAGCTGCCGCGCGATTACAAGCCGCTGGATCTCGCTAGTGCCTTCGCCGATGGTGCA
>JANXQZ010000790.1 GCA_025353235.1 Bryobacterales bacterium | reverse complement strand
ACTGGTGCCCTTGAGGGCGACGGTGACAATCTTGCGATCCACCTTGGCCAGAACCTCTTTGACGGCCTCGGGACCAAGCAGGAGCAGATCCTCGAACACAAACATGAGGTGGCGGATGGTTTCGACCAGATTCGGATCGCTTTGCTCGATGGTGTCGAGCACTTCCTTGCTGGTACCCGAGTCCAGCCGATTGAACATTTCGGAAACCGCTCGGACGCCGCCATACGACTCGCGGCTCATCTCTCCCAGTGCCTTTAATTTCTGACCAATGATGCCAGCGATTTTCGAGATGATCTCGGGTGAGATTTGATCGAGGTTCGCCATCCGAAGAGCAACGTCGGCCCGCAATTCGGGCGGGAGCGAGATGATCAGCCCGGCGGCCTGTGAAGGGTTGAGATGGGAAAGGATCAGCGCGATCGTCTGGGGATGTTCGTTGTGGATGAACTTGGCTAACTGCTGGGGGTCGGCTTTTTGCAGGCTGTCGAAACTGGCCGACTCCGCTCCTAAAGTCTTGATCAGGCGATCCAGCATCTTCGTGGCTTGTTCCGGCCCGAAAGCGCTGATCAGTACTTTGCGCGCATAGTCTATTCCACCCTTAAGCACATAGTCATGCGCCATTGTCATGGAGTAGTACTCTTCCAGAATGGCTTCGGCCTGCTCCGTGGTGATTGCCGACATGCGCGCGATTTCGCGGCCGAGTTCCTGAATTTCTTCTTCGTCGAGTTGCTTCAACACGTCAGCGGTGGTCGCCTCACCCAGGACCACCATCAGGATCGCGGCTTTGCGGATTCCGGATGGAGTGTGGGCAATGGCCTCGACGTTCTGGATCATCGAGCTATTTTCCGCCCTCTGCTATCCAGGACCGGACGATTTGTGCCATGACCTTGGAATCCTTCTTAGCTTCTTCATTGATATGCTTTGTAAGCACCTCGGTCTTCTTCGTTTGCACCGCGGACAGCTTGAGCACGCTGAGAGCCTCGATTTCCTGGCGATTGCGAGTCGCTGCTTGCTCGGCCAATTGAGCTTCCATCTTCTTCTGGGCGTCTGCGACCGAATTGACTTCCACCTTTGCTCCGCTCTCGATGGCAGCCTTTATGTCAACCGGGTTAGATTTGGACTTCTTACGCGTCATGGCGAACATGGCAAACCCGAGGAGGCCCACCAGGACCAATGCGCCCGCTGCGCCCGCAATCAAGAAGGTCTTGTTCTTCAGCGCGTCCTGCAGCCAGGGGGGCAGATTGCCAGGGGCTGGGGTACCCGGAATTCCTGTAGACGCGGGGGGCTCGGGATTCAGGGTGGATTCAAATGGCAGACTTTCGATCACGAGTTGATCGCCCCTATCAGCGGAAAATCCGATCACGCCTGCGATCAGCTCGCGAATGGCTTTCATCTTTTCGGGAGGCGGGGGCTCTATGATCCGCTTTGCCTTGGCACCGCTGCCCTGCATCCGAACCACGTTATCCACCAGAATCGAAACGGACATGCGCTTTACCGAACCCTGGGGCAGACGCATCCTCCGAACCGTCCGGCTGGATTGATATGCGACATTCTCGGTCCGCCGCGAGACTTGCGGCGCGCCGCCCCCGGCCCGCGCAGTTGGCCTGGGTAAATTAGAAGGCGTTCCGGGCACTCCGGCTGCAGCGCTGGCGCCGCCACTGACATCCTCTGTTTTTTGAGAGCTTACCATCACTGATTTTGAAGGGTCCAGAATTTCTTCGCTTTGTTCGCCGCTGGTGAAATCGCAATCAACCGACACCCCGGCCCGGAATCTTTCCGCGCCAAGCAGGGGCTCTAGGGTAGTGCCAATCTTGGCGATTAACTCTCGCTCAATTTTTCCTTTGTAGTCGAGCATTGTTTCGTCCGGCTCGGGACTGTCGGGCGAGACTGCTTTCCGTGGCCGGCTGAGCACGTTGCCGTGCATGTCGACCACCGATACGGCCTCGGGCGCAAGACCCTCCACGGCACTCGCCATTAACTGGCAGACTGCCAGGACGTTTTGGGCGGAGAGTTTCGCTCCGGGTTTCAGCTTCAGGAGGACGCTCGCCTTCGCCGCCTGTTTGGATTCGCTGAAAACGGAATCTTTCGGAAAGGTAACATGCACGCGGGCCTGCTCTACTTCAGCCAAGGCCATGACTGTGCGCTCTAGCTCCCCCTCAATGGCGCGGTGGTAGTTGATCTGTTCGGCGAAGTCGCTCGTCCCGAAGTTCACTTTATCGAACAGCTCGTATCCAATGCGCCCGCTCTTGGGTACTCCTGCCGCAGCCAGTTGAAGCCGAAGCTCCGCGACCTTGGATGAGGGCACCAGGACCGACGATCCGCTTTCGCTCAAACGGAATTCAGAACCGCCCTCCCGCACCTTTGCGAGAACGGCGGCTGCATCCTCTTGAGAGAGTCCAGAGTACAGCGGCTTGAAGTCGCGCTCGCGGTTCCAATGGGAAATCGCATAAAGCCCGCCGATGACGGCCAGTGCCGCTACTCCCAGCGAAATGCGCTGCTTCACGCTAAAACTGAACAGGAGGTTCTTTAGCTGATCCATTGCGCCCGCCTGCTCACATCTGCATCCTCATGACTTCCTGATAAGCGGAAACAATCTTATTTCGGACAGCCATGAACATCTCGAATTCCAAGCCGGCTTTCTGATCGGCTATTGCAACCTGATGAATCTCTTCGTTTTCTCCGGATAGAAATCGGCCGGCAATGTTATCCGATGCGTTTTGAGTTTGCTGCACGTGTCCCAGCGCTTCGGAGAGAACCGATTGGAACGCGCCTGCGGACCTAGAAGTATTTGGGCTGCTAGGAAGAGCAATTGACTCAATTCCAGCGGGAGGGCGAATTGCATGAATAGGGATCGACATGTCAGCTATTTCATCAAGTCGATCGATTTATGGAGCATGTCTTTGATGGCATTCATCGCCGCGATATTTCCCTGATATCCGCGCGAAGCCCCGATCAAATCGGCCATGTCCTCGGCCGGATTAATCTTCGGGAAAGCTACGTACCCGTTTGAGTCGGCATCGGGATGGCCTGGAAGGTAGCGCTTATCCGGTTCGCTGGTGTCCTGGATGATATCGGAGATCCGTACTCCGGTGACTCCCGACCCCATTTCAGTTTGAAAAACGGCTGAAAACGGTGATGAAGTGGAGGCAGACTCGAACACTGCGTCTTTCCTCTTGTAGGGGCCGCCGTCCGGAGTGCGCGTGGTCTCCGAGTTCGCTAGATTCTCGACTAGCAGTTCAGCGCGGGTGCGCTGCGCAGTCATCCCGGAAGCGCTAACGGAGAGGACGGAAAACAGGCTCACTTGCTCTCCTGAATCGCGGTTCGAATCGATTGAAGTTGAGAATGGATCAAATTTGCAGCCAGGTTAAAGCGCAGAGCATTCTCCGACAGCAAGCGAGCTTCCCGGTCAAGACTAACGTTGTTCCCGTCGTTCTTCACAACCAGACCGGCGACTTCGGACACTGTGGGAGAGCCGCCTTTCGCCAGACTCATGTACTCGAACTGAAAATCTATGTCCTTGGCCTTATACCCTGGAGTATCTATGTTGGCGATGTTCGAAGCCACTAATTTTTGCCTCGCACTCAACAAATCCATATAGTGTTCAGTTTGACTACCGATAAGTTCCAGCATGCCTCCTGGAATGCACATTGACCGCCATTGTTGAAGTTGTTCATTTGCATAACTGTGAGTGCGAAACGGGCGGCAATAATCTGTCATTCAGTCCAGGAATTGTCGTGCAAGGACCGAAATGGAATCCAAAACGGGAATCGGGGCTGGCATCGGACTGCCCGCTTCCGCGCTACTGTACAATCGAGATTCGGATGCCCAAACCGCTAGAAGAGCTTCGACGGGACATCGTCGATGTCGGAAAACTCGTATTCCAGAAAGGCTGGGTTGCCGCGACCGACGGGAATATCAGCATCAGGCTGGATGGCGGTCGAATACTCTGCACACCCACGGGTGTCTGCAAGGGCATGATGAGAGTGGACGACCTGATCATTTGCGACATGGAAGGCCGGAAAATCGAGGGCTGCCGAGATCGGACCTCCGAGATCGATATGCACCTGACGATCTACAAAATGCGTCCCGATGTCCACTCGGTGTTGCACGCACATTCGCCGGTCGCAACGGGCTTTGCGGCAGCAGGCCGGTCTCTCAACATGGCGCTCCTTCCCGAGGTGGTGATAGGACTAGGATGCGTGCCATTGGCGGAGTATGGACTCCCAGGCACCCCCGCATTGACCGAAGGCATGCTGCCCTATATTCCGCAGTACGATGCAATTCTGATGGCCAACCATGGCGCGGTGGCGTACGGCGAAAACGTCCACCAGGCTTTTTGCCGTATGGACACCGTGGAGCACCTTGCCCGGGTAACGCTGGTGGCCGAGTTGCTGGGCGGAGCCAAGCCGCTGCCTCGGGTGGAGGTTCGGAAATTGTTCAATTCACGCGACCGATACGGGGTGAAATCCAACACCGGAATGCTGCCTGGAGCCCCACTCACCGCCGAGGATCTGCCGCCTTCGGAGAAGATGCAACTAACGCGGGAAGACTTAATCTCGATCTTGGATGACGCGTTGCGCGCTCGCGGCGTACTCACCTAGCGGCCGAGGCCTATTCAGCTCCGTTCTCATTGGGGACGCCGGAGTGCCGGGTCCGGAGTGAGACTCCGAAGCGAGCTTGGTTCTTCTCAGCGCCGTGCAGCTCGATGCTGTAGACTCCCGACTTTCCACCCACTTCGATCCGCTGCCCCACCATCATAGTTGCGTCCTTTTTGATCGGAAGGCCGTCCACTCTTACCGTCATCATGACGCGCTTTTGGACCGGCGATGCAGCTTGGACCAACAAGAGGCATCCGCCATCGCTGGTGGTCGCCGCGCCTCCCACCCGAATCCAGCGACTAGGGAGCACAACGGGTCCGCCATCCATAGTCTGGGAAAAGTTCCTTTCGCGTTCCATCTCGTACATGCGCTGGCGCAGGCGAAAGATCTCGTCCCGACTCTGATGACTTCGAAAAGCTTCCACTACGAGCCAGGCAGCCAGAAACATAACCACAACGACACCGAAGAAAATGAGGGTGATATTGTCCTGCACCCAATGAAGAACGATCACCCAGCCGCGCATAACCTTCCCTGATTCTACTTGAGTTGCCGAGAAGGTGAATCCCGTAAATGTCTGTAAGGCACGCAATCGTAAGCCACATTGCAATCATCTGATTGCTAGAGGTAATCAGTAACATTATGAAAACGCTCATGAAATACTCGACTTTAGCACTTGCGGTGGTAGCCATGGGAGTTCCCGCGCTGGTTCAGGCGTCGACGAAAGCCGATATGGATCTAACCCAGAAAGTGCGGCATGAATTGGTGATGCTGCCGTACTATGGCCTCTTCGACAGCTTGAGCTATAAGGTGGACGGAAGCGTCGTGACTTTGCTTGGCCAGGTGACTCGGCCAACGCTGAAGTCGGACGCCGGTCGGGTGGTTCAGCATATCGAGGGTGTTAGCCAAGTAGTCAATAAGATTGAAGTGTTGCCGCTCTCGCCTTTTGACAATCAGATTCGAAGAGCTGAGTACCGGGCGATCTTCGGATACGCGGCGCTGTATCGCTATGCAATGGGGACCAATCCGTCCATTCACATTATTGTTGATAACGGACATGTGACTTTGGAAGGTCTCGTCTCGAATGAAGGCGACAAGAGTATTGCCGGAATTCGTGCGAACGGAGTGGCCGGGGTCTTCTCGGTGACCAATAACCTCACGATCGACAAACGCGGTTAATGCCGCTCTAAGGAGTCCAGGCGAGTGCAGGCGGAAGGCGCCTGCACTCACTTGGTGTATTCTTTTAACATGCAACTGCCTCGCATGCTCCCGGTCCGACAAAATTTTCCCGATCGCCGCATCAAAGATATCCCAGCCGAAGTCAAGAAGCAGTTAAGCCAGTCTGGGTTCGCTTCCGGTCTGAAACCTGGTGCCCGAATCGCGCTGGGCGTGGGCAGCCGAGGGATCTCCAATATTGGCGCGATTGTTCGATCGGCCGTTGAGTATTGGAAATCTGAGGGATTTGTCCCTTTCATTTTTCCCGCGATGGGCAGTCACGGCGCGGCGACGGCCGAAGGGCAGGCGGATGTTCTGGCCCATTACGGCATTCATGAAGCTACCATGGGCTGCCCTGTCATTAGTTCGCTGGAAGTAGTCTCGCTCGGCAAGACAAGCGAAGGGATCGAAGCGTTCATGGACCGGAGCGCGTTCGACAGCGAGGGCGTGATGCTGATCGGTCGCGTGAAATGGCATACCGATTTTGCTGGGAAAATTGAGAGCGGATTATTTAAAATGATGGCGATCGGGCTCGGCAAGTTCGCCGGAGCGCAGCGTTATCACACCTACGCCTACAAGCTTGGTCTGGAGCATGTAATTCGCAGCATCGGTCGCCAAGTGCTTGGCACCCGGAAAATCGTCGGCGGCCTCGCGATTTTGGAAGACGCCAATCATAATACTGGCCAGCTAACGGCCGTGCCAGTGGCGCAGATGGAACAGAAAGAGGAAGAATTGCTGGCGCTTGCTAAG
>JANXQZ010000770.1 GCA_025353235.1 Bryobacterales bacterium | reverse complement strand
TTCTGCATGGCTTTTGGATCCAGCTTGTGGTAGGACGCGCGCTTGACGCCCAGTTCCGCAGGTACTTCTCGCAGCGACAGCCACTTCAGTCCGTATTGATGAGCGAAGTCGATGGACCCGGAGGGGGTGCGGGCGATTTCGTCCGTGATTGCGCTAATGCGCGAGCGATCGAGCTTCGTTCCCGCACGGGCGGGAACCGCTGCGGAAAGGGCAGCCGCGAGGAAAGCGCGACGATCCACTTTGCTGGTCATCTTCCGCGTCTTAGGGCAGAGGCCGCATCATCAAGTTCTTGAACGTCACCACGCTGCCTTTATTGTGCTGCTGGAGTGCGAAGTATCCGTTCGTATAGGTGCTCTTCTCGTCGGTGTAATCGACTACGGTCTTGTCATTAACCTTAATGATGATATGGTTCCCTTGCGCGATGATGTGCTGATTGAACCAGGTGTCGGGCGGCACTAGCTGCTCATAGATATTCTTGAAATTGTAGAGGCTGCCGGTTCTTTTCGGATCTTTATGGCTGCTATTCACCTGCGCCTCGTAGCCCTTGGGGAAGCCGGGTCCGAACGCAGTGCGAAAGTACATCCCCGAATTCCCGCCGTCGCTGATCTTAACGTCTGCCTTGAACTCGCAATCGCTGCATTGGCGAGTCATCCAGAAGAGGTGGCTGACCTCCCCGTCGCCTACGATGGTGCCGTCTTTGGCGCTCCAAGAATCAGGGTGTTCATTGGCCTTCCAGCCATCCAAGCTCTTTCCATCGAACATGCTGACCCAGCCGTCATCGGCGGCCGATGTCACGGCGACGATGCTCATTAGAGCAAGCACAAATGCAAGTGGTCTCATGCGCATCATCTTACCCGATTCCGGCTTGCCGCGCATATAATCGAGGCATGGTGATGGTTGAAGAATCCTACCTGCCGCTTACTCTTACCGTGCCGGGGCTCACTGACTCCCAGTTCCAGGAATTCTGCGAGCAATACGCAGACTATCGCCTCGAGTACACGGCCGAGGGGGAACTGATTATTATGCCGGCCACCGATTTCGGAACGGGTGTCCGCAACTCGAGCATTAACCGCCAATTAGGGAATTGGGCATTGTCGGTCAAGCGTGGATTCGTTACCGACTCCAGCTCGGGATTTACGCTGCCCAACGGCGCGCGCCGCTCACCCGACGCGGCGTGGACATCGCGCGAGAGGTCCCGCATTCGTCCGATGTGCCCCGAATTTGTGGTGGAGCTTCTCTCTCCTTCCGACCGCCCAAAACAAGTAAGAGCCAAGATGCTGGAATGGATTTCCAACGGAGCGGAATTGGGCTGGATGATCAATCCGCGCACGCATACGGTGACAATCTTTCGTCCTGGTCAGGAACCGGAGGTTCTTACCGGCATTGCCGAAGTGGCCGGGGAAGGGCCGGTAGCAGGCTTCGTCCTGGACTTAACATCCATCTGGGACCCGATCTGAATTTCATCAGAGTACAATTAGGCCAAGAGGTATTCAGGAGTCTAATGAAGAACACACTGCTTACGATCGTGTGCGCGGCTGTTTGTCTTGCGGCTATAGGAACTGCGCAGACGATCACGGGCACAATCACCGGCACGGTAACGGATGCGTCAGGGGCGGTAGTCCCCAATGTGACAGTAACCGCGACGAACACGGGTACCAATCTGTCAAACGATACGAAGACGAGCGATTCGGGCGTGTACAGCCTGCCGTTCCTTCCGATCGGAAATTATTCAGTTTCGGCCGAGGCGGCCGGATTTAAAAGGTCGATTCTCGGTCCGTTCAGCCTGGAAACGAATCAGACAGCGCGCATCGACATCACAATGACCGTTGGCCAGGTTTCGGAGAGGGTGGAGGTGAGCGGCGTCGCTCCGATTCTCCAAACCGAAACCGCTCAAACGGGCGCAATCATTACGGCCAAAGACGCGGTGGATCTCCCCGTAAATGGCCGCAACTTTACGCAGCTGACATTGCTGGCACCGGGCGCTGTAACTCCTAACCCAGGATCGTTCACAGGGCCGAGGCAGTTTGGCGGCGGTCGTCCTTATGTGAATGGCAACCGGGAGCAGAGCAACAACTTCCTTCTGGACGGAGTGGATATTAACGAGCCGATCGACAATTTAGTCGGTTACAACCCGAATGTGGACGCACTGCAGGAAATGCAGGTCCTGACAGGGAATGGCAGCGCCGAGTTCGGCAACGGCAACGGCGCCATCGTGAACATGTCTACTAAAAGCGGCAGCAACGAGTTTCACGGGAATGCATTTGAATTTTTCCAGAACGACCGCTTGAACGCGAACAGCTATTTCAATAACCGAAACGGCGCGAAGAAACAGGCGTATCATCAGAACATTTACGGGGGCACATTTGGCGGCCCCGTCCGGCGCGACAAGCTGTTTTTCTTTGTCGATTATCAGGGCACGAAAGCCCGCAAC
>JANXQZ010000714.1 GCA_025353235.1 Bryobacterales bacterium | reverse complement strand
CAGTCCGCGGTTTTAAGCGCGAGAAAACGAAGCCCTGGTTGCCCGCTGGGATAATCGCTCCTGTTCCCGCAACATTTGGATCATGCTGAATCACGTCGGCTACGGCGCGTTCATGCTTCGCCATCGAATCGAACGAGATGTCCTGGCCGGCCAGCACGATGCCGACCAGGAAGCCGCGGTCTTCGCTGGGAATGAACCCGGTCGGCATCGCCAGGAACAAATAAACGGTTCCTCCCAGCATCGCCACGGCAAACATGATAGTGGCGAACTGATGCCCAAGCGCCTTCGTCAGCGTGTATTCGTAAGCGCGCGACATGGCGTCGAAGCCCGATTCCAGAAAACGGTACAAGCGGCCGTGGCGCGCCGCATGATCGTAGCGCAGGAAGCGGCTGCCGAGCATCGGCGTAAATGTCAGCGACACGAAACCGGAAATCAGGATGGCCACGGTGATGGTTACGGCGAATTCGTGCAGCAGGCGTCCCACGATGCCCTTCATAAACAGCACCGGGATAAAGACGGCAACCAACGAAATGGTCATGGATACAATCGTGAATCCTATTTCACGCGATGCGGCCAACGCAGCTTCCATGCGCGTCTTGCCCAGCTCCATGAAGCGGACGATGTTCTCCAGCATCACAATCGCGTCGTCCACCACGAAGCCTACCGAAAGTGTCAGGGCCATGAGCGAAAGATTGTTCAGGCTGTAGCCAAGCAAGTACATCACCGCGAACGTGCCGACGATGGATAGCGGGACTGCCACGCCCGGAATCAGAGTCGCGGAGAGGTTTCGGAGGAAGAGGAAGATCACCAACACCACCAAGCAAATGGTGAGCACTAGCGTGAACTTCACGTCGTTGATGGACCCGCGTATGGACTCCGAGGCGTCGAAGTTGATCGACAAATCCACCGACGGCGGCATCTCCTTCTTGAACACCGGCATCAGCGCCTTCACGTTGTCCACGACTTCCACCGTGTTGCTTCCAGGCTGCCTCTGCACTGCGAGAATCACGCCGCGCACGCCGTTGAACCACGCCGCCGTCTTGTCCTGCTCCACGCTGTCGAGCACATTTCCTAACTGCTCCAAGCGCACCGGGTTGCCATTGCGATACGAAACAATCAAAGACCGATAGCTGGCGGCGTTCGTCAACTGTCCACTCGATTGCACCGTAAACGCCTGCTTCTCGCCATACAGCTTGCCCGTTGGCAGATTGACGTTGCTGGACGCGATGGCCTTCTGTACATCGTCTATGCCGATGCCGCGAGAAGCTAGCGAGTCGGGATCGAGTTGCACGCGGACGGCATACTTCTGAGCTCCGTAAACCTGCACGCGCGCCACGCCGGGGGCCATGGAGATTCGCTGAGCCAGCAGCGTCTCGGCGTATTCGTCCACCGTGTAAAGCGGGAGTGTGGCGGAAGTGAGCGCCAAGTACAGCACAGGCTGTTCGGCCGGATTCACCTTCTGGTAGGAGGGCGGATGCGGCATGTTGGGCGGCAGCGTGCCTCCCGCCTTCGCGATCGCGGCCTGGATATCCTGCGCAGCTGCATCGATGCTCCGCTCCAGATTGAAGGTCACCGTGATGGTGGTGCTTCCCTGAGAGTTGGTGGAGTTCATCGTGTCGATGCCGGCGATGGTGGAGAACTCGCGTTCGAGCGGGGTCGCCACGGCTGACGCCATCGTTTCGGGATTTGCTCCGGGAAGCGCAGCGTTCACCTGGATGGTGGGGTAGTCGACGCTCGGCAATGCGGCCACCGGAAGCGCGCGATAGCCGACGATGCCAAAGAGAAGCACCGCGAAAGTAATGAGAGCGGTCATCACGGGCCGCTCGATGAATATCCGAGAAAAGTTCATGGTTACAGCGCCTGAGAATCGATCTTGCTGGCGGGCACAGCCTGGACGCGAGCGCCGGGAAACAGGCGTAGTTGCCCGTCGGTGACCACGGTTTCGCCAGCCACTACGCCCTTTTCCACCACGACTTTTCCGCCCCGGCTGGCCCCTACGGTCACCATGCGCGGTTCCACTGTCTGGTCCCGCTTAACCACATAGATCATCTGCCCTTTTTGCCCGGCCTGAATCGCTTCCGATGGCACCAAGGTTGCATTGGCCTGCGTATCGAGAGTGAGCGCGACGTTGACGAATTGCCCTGGCCAGAGAACGCGGTCCGTGTTCGAGAACGTTGCTTTGAGGCGGATTGTTCCCGTGGTGGTGTCAACGCTGTTATCGATCACGCTGAGCACGCCGCGCACGGACTGGCCTGGATTATCCTGCGGCGAAACCAGCACCGCGAGTTGTTTCCCCGCGCTGTTGCGGCGAATCGGTGCCAGAAACTGCTCGGGAACTCCAAAGCTTACGAATATCGGCGTAACCTGGTTGATCACTACAACGGCAGTGTCGCCATTCGCTTTCACCAGGTTGCCAGCCTGGATTAGCACGTTGCCCGCGCGACCGGAGACAGGAGAACGAACCTGACAGTACATGAGATCGAGCTTGGCGCGGTCGACTGCGGCCATGTCGCTCTCCACCGATGCGCGGGCGCTCTCGATCGCAGCTTGATCGCCGCGCA
>JANXQZ010000693.1 GCA_025353235.1 Bryobacterales bacterium | reverse complement strand
GATGTACGCAAACAGCAAGAACCATCTGCGGGCATCAACCGTTCCAGCCTGATCCATCCGCCGCGCACCCTCCACCATCTGCTCTCTACTGGTCTGGAGGAGCGGGAGCGCTGAGAGAAGGTTCGGTTTTTCCGACGCGAGCACTGGACAATCGGCACGATCACTGCATCCAGCGGAGGAGGCTCCGTTTGCAGCAGGTAATACAACACGCGCGGATCATCCGCAGCGAGCGATTTTAGGAATCGGTCGTAGGGCTGGGTCATTCTTCCAACCTTGTTCGGCCGCTGCTATTCAGAGTGCCATCCCATGCCGTCAATCCATTTTAAAGCGAATATGACCGATCTCGCTCTCGATAGTTTCTGGAGTGCTGCCATAATCGAGAAGGATGATTCACAACTCGGTTCGTACGCTTCTATCAGGCCTCGTCGATTACGCCGGACTCTTCCCGCCGGCCGGGCTCGATATGAAGACTGCCGTGCAGAACTATCTCAAGTACAGCAAGAGCGAATACGGTTGGATATTGGGCCGCTTCGTCGCGCCTGCTTCGCGCTTGGAAGAAGTTCGCGCTGCTGCGGGAGGCCAGTCAATTGAGATCACCGCGCTGATCGTCGGCGATGCAGATGCCGAGATCGAGGTAGCCAGAGGCGCGGGCGTGGAATCGATCGAGATGAAGGCCGGGACTCCCGCCCAGATCCGGTCCGCTGCCGAGCGGCTTCCAAAGGGATTGACCTGTTACATGGAGATCCCGCTGGCGCAGGACCCGCACAAGAGCGTGGAAGCCATGGCTGAAGCGGGTGTGCGCGCCAAGGCTCGCACTGGAGGTTTGACGCTCGACGCTTTTCCCGGATCGCGAGACCTGGCGCGATTTCTGCAGGCTTGCGTAGACTCGAATGTTGAGTTTAAAGTTACCGCGGGACTGCACCATCCCATACGATCTTTGCACGCGCTAAGCGACGAGCCCAACAGCCCGTCGGTGGAAATGCACGGTTTCCTGAACGTGTTTCTCGCGGCTGCTTTTGTGCGGGCGGGGATGGAATCGGTTCAGGTGGTTCGCATGCTGGAGGATCAGCGGCCCGAATCGTTCCGTTTCGACGAGGGCGGAGCGAATTGGCGTGACGAGTATCTGGACGCTGGACAATTGGCCGATTCAAGAAAAAATGTCGGTATCGCTTTCGGTTCTTGCTCCTTTGACGAGCCTATTGCGGAGTTGAAGTCGCTAGGCATCTTATGAACGAAACGCTGGACCCCAGCTTAAAGAGCTGGGTGGAAACCGCCAACGACCCGCTCACCGATTTCCCAATTCAGAATTTGCCGTTTGGAATTTTCAGGCGGCTTGGCACGCGGGATGCCGGGCGCATCGGGGTAGCCATCGGAGATCAAATTCTCGATCTTGCCACCGCTGAAGGCAGCGAGCCTCAAGCAAGTTTGAACGCTCTCATGGGGCGGGGGTCTGAATTTC
>JANXQZ010000656.1 GCA_025353235.1 Bryobacterales bacterium | reverse complement strand
GGCACTTCAACAGCGAAGATCGTCTCGAACAGGGCGGGTCCCCGCTGTACGCGGCTGGAAACGCCTACGCTACTTTGATGGGCGGCTTCACCACGGTTCAGAGCCTGGGTTCTCCCGTGGATGTTTCTGTGCGCGACCTGGTCGCCAAAGGCCTGCTGCCGGGGCCGCGCATTCTGACCTCCGTGGGCGCTGTAACGGAGACCACCGGCACGCCGGAGCAGATCCGCGAGTATATCCGCAAGATGAAAGCGGACGGAGCGGACGTGATCAAGCTCTTCGCCACCAAGAGCATTCGCGACGGCGGCGCGCAAAGCATGTCCGACGCGCAAATTCAAGCGGCTTGCGGGGAAGCGAAGGCGCTCGGGTTAAGAGGCGTGGTCCATGCGCATGCCTCGGATGGGGCGTCGGCTGCCATTCGCGCCGGATGCAAGGCGATCGAACATGGCACCTTTATCGACGACAAGACTTTCGAGCTGATGGCCGCGAGCGGAGTGTTCTTCGACCCGAATTTCCTGGTGCTGCATAACTATCTCGACAACAAGGCGAAGTTCTTAGGGATCGGCAACTACACGGAGGAAGGCTTCGACTCGATGCGCAAGGCGCTCCCGCTGATCGCGCAAGAGCTGAAGAAAGCGGCGGAGCATAAGGTGAAGATTGTGCTGGGGACGGACGCCGTGGCCGGGGCTCACGGCCGCAATGCCGAAGAGTTTATTTATCGTGTGAAAGATGGCGGTCAGGATCCGATGGCTGCCATCGTGAGCGGCACGTCGGTGGCTGCCGAGTCGCTGGGCATGGGGCTGAAAATCGGTTCAATCGGCGAGGGTATGGAAGCCGATCTAGTGGCGCTTGACGGAAACCCGCTGGATGATATAACGGCGGTGCGCCGGGTTGTGTTCGTGATGAAGGGCGGCAAGGTTTATAAGAATATCGCCCCGAGCCGCTAGTGTGCCTGGGTTTCAAGAAGCAGAGGTGCAGGCACTCTGCGGCTTCAGCCATGGTCAACGGTTTTCCGTCCATGGCAGCACCCGACCTGCGTAATCCGGGAGAAGACAACCGGCG
Organism: Bryobacterales bacterium; assembly: GCA_025353235.1. Classification (GTDB taxonomy): domain Bacteria; phylum Acidobacteriota; class Terriglobia; order Bryobacterales; family Bryobacteraceae; genus JANXQZ01. Next base: position 2,437 of record JANXQZ010000656.1, on the reverse strand, counting down.
AGGTTTCCGTCTCCCACCAGCGGCGAGCCACAGTATGTTGAACCTGTTCCTGCGCAACCAAGGCGAACCAGACATTGATGTCAGGGAAACTCAATGAGGTAATAAATCTGCTCGTTTGTAAGATTTATGGGCCGCCTCCCCGCTGGAGTGATGAGAGGCGGATCCAGGCTAAGACGCCGCTCTCCCGCTCCGTCGCTGGTCACGGCTCGGTTCGATGCTTGGGAATAGGGCAAGCGGTGTCCGATGCTAAGATGGAACGCAAATGCGGCTCCTGTTATCCCTCCTGCTCTGTTCCAGCGCTTTCGCCCAAGATAACGCCACGCTCGGAGAACACGCCCGCCGCTACCTGATCGACCTCCTCAAGCTGGATACCACCAATCCTCCCGGCAATGAAACGCGCGTAGCCGACTATCTCAAACAAGTTGCAAACGCTAACGGAATCGCTTGCGAACTGCTCGGCCCCGACCCCGCGCGCTTAAACTTCATCGCCCGCATCCCCGCCATAATCCGCTCCGGCCAGCGTCCGCTGTTGCTCCTGGCTCACAGCGACGTAGTGCCGGCGGACCGCTCGCAGTGGACCGTCCCGCCCTTTTCCGCCGAACTCCGGGGCGATCACTTATATGGACGAGGCGCTCAGGACGATAAATCGCTCCTCGCCGCCGAACTTGCGGTGATGGTGGAGCTTAAGCGGCGCGGAGCAGCTCTCAAACGCGACGTGATCCTGCTCTCCGAAGCTGACGAAGAGTCGGGCTCCACGGGAATCAACTGGCTCACGCAGCATGCCTACGCTAAGATCGACGCCGAGTTCGCTCTCAACGAAGGCGGAGCATCGCTTGAGACGCACTCGGGCCAGCGCATTTTCCAAATTCAAACTTCGGAGAAAATTCCGACGCGCGTTGTACTCGCAGCCAAGGGCACCGCAAGCCATGGATCGCTGCCCCGTCCGGACAATCCAGTGGTGCATCTCGCCAAGGCCATCGCTCGATTGGCCGATTCCGATCAGCCCGTGAAACTCAACACCACTACTCTGCGCTACTTCACCGAAATGGCGAAGCTGCCCGATTCAGATTGGCTGAAGCCGTTGCTCGCCAAGCTGGAGGATCCCAACTCCGCGATCAGCGCGGCGAACCAGATTCGCGACAAGGATCCCGAACTGAACGCCATGCTCCGCACCTCGCTCTCTCCTACCATGCTGCAGGCCGGCATGAAAATCAACGTCATCCCAAACACGGCCACGGCGCAGATCGACGTTCGGCGGCTGCCGAACGAAACTCGCGAAGAGATTGAAATGCGCTTTCGCAAAATCGTGAACGATCCTGCCGTGGAGGTGACGCCCGCGACGGGTCAGGACATGCCAGCAACCGAGCCGAGTTCGTTGACCACCGCGCTGTACCGAGCTATGGAGCAGGTGTTCAGCCTTGCAGCACAGAAGGCGGTAGTGGTTCCCTACATGTCGCGCGGCGCCACTGACGGATCGTTTCTGCGGCATAAGGGGATGGCGGTCTACGGAGTTCCCATCTTCGTGCGCGAAGGAGGAGAAAGCCGGGCGCATGGCAACGATGAACGCATTTCGCGGACTAACTTTGCAAATGGGACCGATCTGTTATTGAAAATCGTGCTGGCGGCCGCCGTGGACAACGACGTGCGACCCTAATAGCTCTTCGAGCAGCGGAGTCTGCGGATACGGGTGGCCCGGATACCGCCGGAAGCCCTCACCCAGATCGATCCCCACCACCCGTCCCCGCTCCCGGGTCCAGTTTTCCATGGTTTGGATGTAATCGTCGATTCCATGCTGGCGTCGAAGCCACTCGCGCTGGCTGGCATGCAACGAGAGCATGCTCCGTTTTGTTTCAAACGCCGTCTTCACGTTCACCACGAAATCAGGCTCGATCGCGATGCCGAATCGGTTCACCCCGGCGACGGAGTCGGCGAAATAAAGATGCGGGATGGCCTTCAAGGCAGGCGCAGGCTGATCCGCTCGAGTTTCGTAGTTGGGGGCCGAAGCTGCGAAACACGCATCGCGAACCAGGACGCTAGTAGCCTCATGGTCGCAATGATAATCGATCGGAGACGCCGTAATTACCAGATCCGGCCTTGCCAATCGCAACATTTCCGCGACGCGTCGGCGCGCTTCGTCGCAGTTGAAAATCGCGAGATCGCGGAATTCACCGCAGCGGAATTCCGCTCCGATCAAGTGCGCGGCTGCCGCTGCTTCCTTCCTCCGAATCTTCGCGATCTCGTCAGACGGAAGCTCGGCTGACCCGCAATCGCCTGGAGTCATGCTGACAATGGTGACTGCATGGCCCCAGCCGCTCAGCAGCGCCAGCGTCCCGCCTGCCAAGATCTCCGCATCGTCGGGATGCGCATGAACACAAAGCACGCGAGCCACGAATTCATCCTAGCGCGCACTCATGTGAGCGGTCCAGCGCAGGGGGCG
>JANXQZ010000640.1 GCA_025353235.1 Bryobacterales bacterium | reverse complement strand
GCCCGCCGCTTTGCTTCTGACCTGCTCGGAAGCCCCGCCAAGGTGGGCAAGGCAACTCTGGCCCGCCGCTTTGCTTCTGACCTGCTCGGAAGCCCCGCCAAGGTGGAGCTGGACGACCTCAGCCTTGCTGGTAACCAGTCCATCTGCGCGGATCGCGAAAAGTGGCCTGCCGATAAGCGCAACGACGATCCGCTGCTGTTCTCCTCCCACCCGGACTTTGTCACCTTCCCACCCGATGGCCCACTGCGCCAGATCACGATCCAGCAGATGAGGCTTCTTAAGGAGCGCGCGCAGTTCAAGCCGCTGCATGGCGCGCGTCGAGTTTTCCTGGTGGACCATATCGATCGCGCGAATGAACAGGCCGCGAACTCGCTGCTGAAGACCCTGGAAGAGCCGCCGGATCATCTGATAATCGTGATGACCGCCCAGAATCCGTACGATCTGCTGCCCACGATTCGCTCGCGGGCGATCACGCTGCAGTTAGCGCCGCTCTCACCGGACGACATGGCAGCTTTTCTGAAAACGCGCGGTGTCAAAGAGGTGGAGAAGAGGCTGGCGCTCGCGGCGGGGAGTCCTGGCCTCGCGGTTTCCATCGATCTGGAAGCCTACGATCAGCGGCGGACCGCAATGTTGAAGCTTCTGCAGGTGGCGTGCGGACGCGCTCCGTTCGCAGAATGGGCCAAATATTCCGAGGCAATCTCGGCGAAGAAATCCGAAAAGCTGGATGCGCTGTTGGGTGTGCTCTATGTGTTGCTGGAGGATGTGTTGCTGCTGGCTAACGGAGTGGGGGCGATCCGCAACGCCGACATCCGAATTGAGCTGGACCCGCTAGCGGCAGCCGTCAGTTTTCGATGGATTCGCACAGCAGTCGCCAAGGTGGACGAACTCCTGGAGCTGGTGCGCCGGAATATTCAAAAATCCATTGCTTTGGACGCACTTGCGGTGGAATTGCGGAGACTGTAAGCGAAGCCGAAACATTGCAGCGGGTAGTCCGTTGTGGTTCAATATCTGTTAGCTGAACTGACCGCCCTTCTGACGGGCCCGCTTGGAACTTCTCGAGATTGGAGTCTCGCCGTGGATTCTGGAAACCGTAAACTGATAAGGCCGTCCTTGACTGAAATGAAGGACTCAATGACCCCGCGCCGAACTAACATCAACCCCAAGAAAGCTACGCCTCCCGATCAGACGAACGCCGAAAATTTCTACTACATGAAGCAGATGCAGTCGAAAACACCTATGGTGATCGTGCTCAAGGATGGCGAGACCCTGGAAGGCATCATCGAGTGGTACGACAAGACGTGCCTGAAAGTGAATCGAGAAGGTGCGCCGAACCTGCTGCTCTTCAAGCCCAATATCAAGTACATG
>JANXQZ010000598.1 GCA_025353235.1 Bryobacterales bacterium | reverse complement strand
TCACCGCTATCGAGCAGGTCGGCGCCAGCCACCTCCAAGCCCATCTCTTCCAAGCGGCCGATATCATTTACCACAGGCTGGGCGCGCATGGCCGCGTATTTGGTGTGCTGTTCGCGACTAATCAATCCTGTATTCACTACCACGACATCGAGCAGCTTGCGGCCGGCGTGGCGGTGGATGGCCTCAACATGATCCGACGCTCCAAAGTCGATGGTTTCACCAGGCTGCCACATCAAGTTGACGAAATACGCTTTGATCGCGGGAGAGCGTTCGATGGCTTCGGGAACACCCTGGACGAGAATATTCGGGATCACGCTAGTGAAGAGCGATCCGGGTCCGAAGGTGATCAGATCGGCGGCCGCGATCGCATCGAGGGTTTCCTGCAGGGGCATGCACGGACCAGGCACTAGGCGGATCCACTCGATACGTGAGCGGCTCCTGCTGATCTTCGTTTCCCCGGTAAGCGTTTTTCCGTCGGCAAGCTCGGCCTGGAGGATGGCTTTGTCGGCGGTGGATGGATAAATGCGTCCGACACTCGCAAGGATCTCGGACGAGACGCGAACGGCTGCGGCAAAATCTCCCGTGATGTTTGTGAGGGCAGTGACAAATAGATTCCCGAAGCTGTGACCTTTAAGCCCCTTGCCGCCTGCGAACCGATATTGGAAAAGCTTGGAGAGGAGAGCTTCGTCTTCCGAAAGGGCCACCATGCAGTTTCGAATGTCCCCGGGCGGGAGCACATCGAAGTCCCGCCGAATGCGGCCGGAACTTCCGCCATCGTCTGTAACGGTCACAACAGCGGTAATTTCCACTTGGCGAGGCTCAAGGGCATAGTGCTTTAAGCCATGGAGCAAGGTGGACAGGCCAGTGCCGCCCCCGATCGCTACTATCTTCAGCGGTTCCATCTCTCTACAGGATCGCAAGTTCAGCGCCGGTCTACATGGCTCACGCAGTTAGGCGGACTCGTCCTCGTCATAGACAGCCACCGATTCGAGGTCTTCGGCTTCATACACTTGGTCGCATTCCAGGCAGCGGACATAATCCACCCCTTCGCGTCTGGCGAGCAACTCGGTGCGGGTATGCATGCAAATCGGCATAGAAGATTACACTTATTCTAAACATGCAGAGTCGCTTGTCAAGCCCCCCTCTTCAGGCGACCGGATCGCCATGCACTTCCACATCGTCCGGGTCAATCCCGAGACGCTCCGGTTCAGGCAAGCGACCGCTCCAATTCGCCCAGCCCCAATAAACCGCCGTCATCGAACTGAGCACTCCCGACACTACCCCAATCGCTCGCGGACTCCAGGTCTGCGATGCAATGCCGGCCCCCATCATGGAGAGCATCATCACGGACCACGTCAGCGTTTCCATGGTGGCGAACACGCGGCCGCGATACTCGTCGGTAACGTGTCGCAGCAATTCGCTAAAATTCAGCACGGAGCTGATCGCCACTGCGCCGCGCGAAATAGCGATGAAGACCGCGGCGGCCCAGAACTGCTTCATCTGGCTGAACGCGACGTAGGCGCTCCCGTGAATGATATATACGATGAACACGGTCCGCTTATATGCGCGGAACCCGATCCGCTTTCCCAGCCAGTGCGCGAAAGCTCCGCCTAGCAGTAGTCCCACGCCAGCTGATGCCCAAAGGTAACCGATGCCGGCCGGTCCTCTTTTGAAGACGATCTGTCCGAACAGGCTAAAGAGAATCTGCGCCGCGCCGCCCCCGCTAGCCCACCCCACAGACACCATTGCGATTCCAAGAATCAGCGGAGAAGAGCGCATGTACCGCAGCCCTTCCGTGTATTCGTGCCACGGACGAACAACTTCATTCTCAGTGAGATGCTTTCGTTGCGCCCGGAAACTGCCGCCGTCCGCATGGAGCCGCGAGATGCAGAAAGCGGAAAACAGAAATGAGACCGCGTTAAACAGGAAGGCCCAGTAGAATCCGAACTGCATTACGATGGTTCCGCCCAGGAGGGTGCCAATGGTCAGAGTGGCCCATTGCGTCGTCTGCGTGAGAGAGTTGGCTGTGTGCAACTCGTCCTTGGTTGCGATCGTGGGCAGGATGGCGGAACGCCCGCTGGTGAAGAAAGGCGACGCGGCCATCAACAACGCGCTAAGCAAGTACAGCAGCGATATGTTGTGCCGCTGGAACGCAAGAATAAAACCCAGCGCGACCACGCCCCGGATCAAATCGCTCGCAATCATAATCCGTTTGCGATCGAACCGGTCCAGAATAATCCCGGCGAACGGACCCATCATCACGGCAGGAACTGCGCGCGAAAGCATAATGCCGGTCACCACCATGCCCGATCCGGTGTAAGCCATCGCGAGGCTGAACACCGCAATATTATTGAAGTGATCGCCAATCTCGCTGACTACTTGACCGCACCAGGTAAATCGATAATTCCGGTTCTGCTTCAGCAGTTGCGAAAAGTCCGACATCAGGATCGTTCGGTTACGAACACGCCAGCCAGCGCAAGCGTTCCTCCCAGGAGCAGACCAGGGCCGATCGGTTCACGGAGAATCGGAATTGCCATCAGTGTTGCCAGCACGGGCTGCAGGTATGAGAAAACCGACACCCGCGATGCCGCGATATAAGTGAGCGCGTAGTAATAGATGAGATAGCTGATGACCGACGAGAACGCGGCCATGTAAAAGACGCTCCACCAGCCTTGCGGCGTGATAGACCCGAACTGGAAGCGCGAGCCTTGGATTAAGATCAGCGGAGCCATCAGCAGTCCCGTGCTGACGTAAGCCACCGTGCTTACCGTAACGCCGCCGTGTCTCGCGCTCACAGACTTGCCGAGTACCGTAAATCCGGCGAAGCCCAACGCGCCCAGGAGCACATACAAGTCGCCCATGCCTGTTGCGCTGGACCCTTGAACTCGTCCAAGTTGAAGCACGATAATGCCGCTGAATGCGATAGCCATGCCAATCACTTTTCGCGCGGAGATCTCTTCCTGGCCTACTAAAGTCGCCATCAGCAGGACTAGCAGGGGCGTGGTCGCAACCACGATGGCGGCGTGCGCTACGCTGGTGCGGGCCAGTCCAAGCACGAAGAAAAGCTGGTTGCCTGCCACTCCGCATACGCCTAGCGGGATCAGTACGCGCAGCTCGCGCCAGTTCCAAACAGGGGTGCCGGTCCCTTCCCGCAAGAAGTAAACCGGCAGCAGCAACAGGGCCGCCAGCATTGTTCTCAGCCCCACTAGTAGCAGTGGCGGGAACTCGCGCAAAGCCACCTTCCCGACCACGTAGTTAAAAGACCAGAAACCCACCATTAACAGGAGCAGGAAGTAGAGGCGCGTATCGGAAGGCCTCTGAGGGCTCACGTCAAGGTTTCCTCGCGAACGGTGATGCTGCGAATGAAATCGTGATCGAGTTCGTAACCGAAGCCAGGCTCGTCGCGAACGGCGATGGTGCCTTGCGGAGTCACTTCCACCTCAGGATGAATGATGTCGCGAGCCCAGTACCGCTTACTCGCGGACACATCGCCTGGCAGCACGAAGTTCGGCAGCGTAGCCATCGCGATGTTGTGGGCGCGGCCGATTCCCGCTTCCAGCATTCCGCCGCACCAGACGGGCACGCCCCCTGCCAGGGCAACGTCGTGCACTTTTTTCGCTTCAGCGAATCCGCCCACGCGCCCTAGCTTGATGTTGATGATGCGGCCCGCTTTGATCTCAATCGCCTGCTTGGCCTGATGGGCGGAGCGGATACACTCATCCAGACAAATCGGTGTGTTCAGTTCGGCCTGCAGTGTCGCGTGGTCGATAATCTCGTCATGGCCCAGAGGCTGTTCAATCATGGTCAGGTCAAACTGATCCAGGCGCTTGAGGAGGTCCGCGTCGTCAAGCGTATACGCCGAGTTTGCGTCGGCAGTCAGCTTCGTGGTGGGAAACTTCTGCCGGATTTCTCGGATCACCTCGACATCCTTACCCGGCTTGATCTTCATCTTGATCCGCTGATAGCCCGCAGCCAGTTCCGTCTCAATCTTTGCGATGAGCTGTGGAACTGAGTCCTGAATGCCGATCGAGACGCCGCAAGGAATTTCGCGCCGCACACCGCCCCCTATATGTTGATAGAGAGGCTTGCCGAGCATGCGCGCCTCCAGGTCCCATACCGCCACTTCCAGTCCGCCGCGCGCCATATTGTGTCCGCGAATATGCGCCGTGCGCTCGCCTGCTGTCCCGGCACTCTCGATTGTGTGATGCAACAAGCGCGGACCCGCATAGTCCCGCAGAATCAGCCAAGCCGACTCGGTCCACTCCTCGTTGTAGAAGGGATTCTCGCCTGCCGTGACTTCGCCCCATCCCGACAACCCATCGGCCTTCACTTCCACGAGAATCATGTGCCGCTCATAAGTGCGGCCGAAGCTGGTCTCGAAGAAATGAACCAGAGGCATGCGGATCTGGCGAAGAGTAATGCTGTCTAACTTGATTGCCATTTTCCCAATAGATATGTGCCCGCTACTTCCGTGCGGTTAAACCCGATCACGGCGAGATTCCGAGCGAACGCGGCGCTGAACCCTTCGCTGATTCGCAATTGAATCTCGCGCGCCAACTTCGGCTCGTTCTCGCGCAAGTGGGCGATATTGGCAGGCACCGAAATCGTGACCTCCACCGGTTCCGGCTCGTGCTTCCCGTGCTCGAGAATTGCCCCCACGCGAGGGCTATTCAGCCACCACTCGGCGGTACACCGATCCGTCGGCAGTCCGCCATGGAGATGACTCGACGTGGTGCCGTATTGATTCAGCACGTAGCGCCGCACGATCGCCCCCAGGCGCTCCATATTGAAATAAGCGTTTTTGATTTCGAGCGGATCGAACGTCCACTCGATCAAGGCGATGCCTCGGCCGAGAGCTTCCTCGCGCTGTTTCAGCTTCAGCATGCGGCCCACGCCTGCATTACGAAACTCGGGCCGCACGCCCAGCATGTGGCTATGCAGGTAGTAGACTCCGGCAGGCTTCAAACCTGGAATGGCCAGGCAGAAACCGACTAGCAGATCGCCCTCATAGGCGCCAAACACCTGACCCCCGATCTTGGTCGCCACGACGAACAGCCGCACCGGCAAGAGTTCGATCTCTTCGAAACCCCATATTTCCTGTTGCAAGCGGACAGCAGCGCTGAATTCCGCATGCTGCGTCAGCGCTCGAACCTGAATCATTACCGATTCTTCGCCTCCTGCCAGAGCGCTTCCATTTCGTCCATGGTGGCGCCGGGAAGCGTGGCGTACGCTTCCACATGTCCAAAGCGCCGCCGAAATTTCGCATTTGCTTTGCGCAGCGCTTGCTCCGGATCCACCTTGAGGAATCGGCCCAGGTTCACCAGCACGAAGAGAAGGTCGCCCAGTTCGTCTTCCATCTCGGCTTGCGATCCGGCCTGCCGCGCTTCGGCCAGTTCGCCCAGCTCCTCATGCAGCTTGTCTATCACTTGATCGGCGTTGTTCCAGTTGAAGCCGGCGCTCGCCGCTTTGTCGGTTATACGCTGCGCTTCCACCAGCGCGGGCAGATTGCGAGGAACCGATCCAAGCAAGGTTGCAGGTGCCTCGCCCTTCTCCTGTTTCTCCTCGGCCTTGATCTCATTCCAGCGGCGTTTCACGTCTTCCGGCGTTTCGGCGGAACCCTCGGCGAAGATGTGCGGATGACGTCGGATGAGCTTTTGCACGATGGCGTCGAGCGAATCACCAATAGAAAAGCGACCTTCTTCTGCGGCCATTTGGGCGAAGAAGACCGGCTGCAGCATGAGATCGCCCAACTCCTCGACGAGCCCAGGCCAGTCCTTCGCGTCGATGGCGTCCAAAACCTCGTAGGTTTCTTCAAGGAGGAAAGGCTTGATGGTGTCAAATGTCTGCTCGCGATCCCAAGGGCACCCGCCAGGCGCACGAAGGCGAGCCATAATGGCCACTAAGCGCTCAAATTTTTCACCGGTATTCTCTGTTTCCATTCCTAGCCGACTGACTTTCCAGGATAACAGGTGGTGCGCTGAGAACAGTGCGCTGTTCGGGTTAACATGAATGAGCGGAGGCGTTCATGGCGAGCCAATCGGTCCCTTATCTCACACCTGATGACTATTTGGCCATTGAAGAGAAAGCCGAATTCAAGAGCGAATACTACAACGGCGAGATGTTCGCCATGTCGCGTGCTAGTTGGCACCATAACAAGCTTACGTTCCATCCAACTGCTCATCCAGCAAGCGCACTAGGCGGAACGTAA
>JANXQZ010000547.1 GCA_025353235.1 Bryobacterales bacterium | reverse complement strand
TGCATCGGCTGGTGGCGCGTTACCGGAGGAAGCTGCAAGAGGCGCTGCCCGACACTGTGGACATGCTCGGAATCGTGCTGGGAACCGGCCTTGCGCTCGATCAGGCAATGATGCGGGTGAGCGAAGAGATGGAGTACATTTACCCCGAACTCGCCTCCGAGTTTATGACCGTTGTGATGCAAGTGAAGGCTGGCCAGGAGCGCGGCAAGGCGTTCCAACAATTAGTGCGACGCACGGGTATCGAGGATTTGAAATCACTGTCTGCGATGATTGTCCAGAGCGAGCGGTTCGGGACAAGTCTGTCCCAGGCGCTGCGAGTTTATTCGGATTCGCTGCGGACGCGGCGTCGTTTGCGTGCTGAAGCGGCGGTAGGGAAGGCGGGCATCAAGATGCTGTTCCCGATCGTGCTGTTTATTTTGCCGGTGCTGTTTGTGATTACGCTCGTGCCGGGCGTATTGAGCGTGCTGCGCGATTTGAAGACTGGGATTGGTCCGAAATAGCTTAGTGTACTGCGGGGCAAAGGCATTCCGGTTGAACCCAGGGATGGCGGAGCTTGATTCCAAGCCCGTCAAAATGTTTCACGATCAGCGAGGGCCTTGGTCACGGGCAGCAGGTTAGCTTGGAACCACTCAGGTACGCTCTCCTTAAGCCACTGCTCCAACTCCGCCCGGCGTTTGCCGATGGGCAGATTTTCGATGCCAAGACGGATTTCGCCGAAAGTTATCACGCTGGCGAAAAGCGACTCTGGGTCGGCAGACTCAAACCAGCGCTTGACTAGCAAACTCGGTTCGGGCTTAACGAACTCAGAGACGCCATTGGTATCGATTAAAAAATCCCCGGCTGATCCATTCACAGGTCAACGGGTCGCGCGTAGTCTTCTAACCGTTCCAACTCCAACCCTGATCCGGGCAGTGGAGAGTCCATGAGGAACTGTGCAAAGTTCTTTTTCGGCTTTTGTGCAGGCGCATGCTCGATCTGCCGCTTTTCGCGCCATGCGTAAACGCTCTGCACAATCAGTTCGTCCATCGTTTTAAAGTGACCCTTTTCTATTCCTCCTGCAGCAGTCGTTCAGTTTCCTGTTTAAGTTCCACTGTCATACCTCCAACTTAGTTCATCCAAGGGAGGCGCAATCGGCCAAAAGTAAGCTATGCACGCTCACGTGAAGAGCTGGTCGAAGATCTCCCGCGTTCTATTTCGAATTTTCCTCAGTTGCACTCCTAGCGGCTGGTGATTCAAATGATCTGGCGTCCAGCGATGCACGATCTCGGTAAGCATTTGCAGTTGCGTCTCGGAGTTGGGCAGATTCCCTTCCGCATGTCCCGAATAGATCCGCAGCCCATGATCCACTGCGCGATAAAACGTAACTGCGTCTCGGAGAAATTCAGCGTCAGCCCGCTCCAGATGCCCCATTTTCTCGATAATATCGATCCTCTCCTGCATATTCAGCACCTTAAAAAATATGCCTGCGCTCTTTAAACGC
>JANXQZ010000546.1 GCA_025353235.1 Bryobacterales bacterium | reverse complement strand
ATTGTTAATCTGCTCTCCACGTTGCTGTCTAGTTAGGGCCGATTGTCAATCGGCCGCAGATTAACAATCCGCCCCACTACCATTCGCGCCGCCTGTTGCATGGTTATCGCCGCAGTGTTTTCTTAGACGTTCTGAACTGATCTGCAAACTCGAAACCGTCACCGTTTGCGGCTATGCTGCTTTGTACTACAACATCCCGATTTCTTCTCCGCTCTCGACGAATTTGGTTGCGGCTAGGCTGCTTTGTGGGGCAGGCAATCTTGCCTGCAGCCGCCTTTTAGGCGGCTTCCTGTTCTAGGAATAGAGACCGGCTAAAAGCCGGTTGCTGGCAGGATTGCCAGCCCCACAAGTCGAATGATTCTATAAAAGGACTATCTGGAACGTTGTACTAGTTCATCCCCCGCCGCACCGAACTTGGCGAAGTTCTTTTGGAAGAGCTGATGCAAGTGCGCAGCCGCGCGGTCGTAAGCTGCGGGATCGCTCCACTGTCCCCGCGCATCGAGCACTTCCTCGGGAACCCCTGGGCAGTGTTTGGGAACACCCACCTGAAACACAGGATGCATGACGGCGGCTACTCCATCCAGTTCTCCATTCACCGCTGCATTCACCATGGCTCGCGTTTGGGGCAAGTTCATGCGATGGCCGATGCCGTGCGGCCCCGCCACCCATCCGGTGTTCACCAAGTAGCACCGAACATTATGGCGGCGCATTTTCTCGCCCAACATGCGCGCGTAAACTACGGCGGGCCGAGGCAGGAACGGTTCACCGAAGCAGGAACTGAACGTTGCCGTAGGCTCCTTCCCCAGGCCGCGCTCGGTACCTGCGAGCTTCGCAGTGTAACCGCTTAAAAAATGATACATCGCCTGTTCAGGAGTGAGCCTTGAGATGGGCGGGATCACGCCAAACGCATCCGCCGTCAGGAACAAGATATGCGAGGGGTGCCCGCCCAAGCTAGGGTTCGCTGCATTTTCGATATAGTCAATCGGATACGCCGCCCGCGTATTCTCTGTGAGCTCGTCTGAGTCGAAATCAAGGATTCTCGACGCCGGGTCCATCACGACGTTTTCGAGCACGGTGCCGTATCGGATGGCGTCCCAGATTTGGGGTTCCTTCTCTTGCGATAAGTGGATGCACTTGGCGTAGCAGCCACCCTCAAAATTGAACACGCCATCGTCGCTCCAACCGTGTTCATCGTCGCCGATCAAACTGCGGTCGGGGTCGGCCGAAAGTGTTGTCTTACCTGTCCCCGAGAGGCCGAAGAACAAGGCGACATTCCCGTCTTCTCCTATGTTGGCGGAACAATGCATTGGCAGAACTTCCCGCGCCGGAAGCAGGTAATTCAAGATAGAGAAAACCGATTTCTTTACCTCGCCCGCATACTCCGTACCCGCAATGATCACTTGGCGGCTCTTGAAGTTGATGGCGATGCACGTCTTGGAGCGGGTGCCATCGCGCTCTGGATCGGCATAAAACGTCGGCGCGAAGAAAATCGTAAACTCCGGCCTATGCTCGTCGGCCGCCCCCGGGCGAATGAAAAGGTCGCGAGCGAAAAGTGAATGCCAAGCGCGTTGGGCGATCACTCGAATCGGAAGCGCGTAGGCCGGATCCGCCCCCGCAAAGCAGTCCTGGACGAACAGCTCTTCCTCGCCCTCCCAAAACTTCAGCATGCGCGCGTGGAGCTGGTCGAAGGCTGCCTCGGACATCGGCTGATTTACCGCGCCCCAATCCACCGCGGCCTCCGTGCCTTCCTCGCGGACGATATATTTATCCTTGGGAGAGCGGCCCGTGAACTGGCCGGTTCGGACTACGAATGCTCCGTTATTTGCGAGCAGACCTTCGTGGCGCTGGATGGCTTTTTCGACCAAGGGGGATGTTTCGAGATTCCAATGAGCGCCTTCGAGGTTGCGAATTCCTGCGGTATCCATATTTGAGAGAGGTGGTCCGGTTGGACTCCTCACAGTTTAACATTTCAACCCAACTTTGAAGCGACTTCGGGGTTGTAACGCCTTTATCATGAAGAGATGCGGCATGAATGCACGGGGTCGAATCTGATACGCGGGATAGCGGTCCTGCTTTCGATTGCCGCGCAAGCCCAGGTGATCGATTTCGAATCGAATGGGCTGCACTTCAAGACACTGACGAAGAATGGCGTCACGATCATGTTTGCGCCCCTGGGTTCGCATGTGCGCGAGTATTCCGTGCTGCAGGTGGCGGTGTCGAACGGCTCGCTCGTTTCCTGGACGATTCGCCCCGAAGATTTTCGGTACGTTAAGCAGGATGGCAAGGTCGCGGCTGCCTCCCCGGCGATCACGGTGGTCACTTCTTTGATCGCGAAAGCGAGTCGACACGACGTGATCAAACTAGTCTCCACCTATGAGGCTGGTATTTACGGCAACTCGCGCCTGCAATCGACAAACGGGTATGAGGTGAGGCGTCAGAACGCGCTCGCCGAAGTAGGATCGGCCAGATTAAAGGCGGCAGCGGCAGCGTCTGCAATCGCTTTGGTATCCACCCGCCTGATCCCGGGGCAATCCACTGACGGCGCAGTATTTTTTCCGAACAACGGGAAATCGCTGGGACCGGGCAAGTTGAGCGTCCATGCCGCGGGAGAAGACTTCGAATTTCCGAATGAAGGCGATCTGAAATAGAGTCTAAGGAACGGAGGCATTTTATGTACAACGACGGCATCAAGCGAGGCGACGGCGTAGAGACCGGTGATAACGAGGCGGGACCGGACGATGCTGTAACCAGTGAGCTGGAAGAGGGCATTGAGGATCTCACCATTAAGAGTGCGGACGACCCAACGCTGGGACTCACCGGCACTCCAGATCATCCTGCTGAGGATTGGGCGGCCGATACTGGTCCAACTCGAGTGCCCTAGCTGTTGGGACGCTCCCGCTCAAGCCAGCAGCGTGCCTTGGTAGGGTAGTAAGTTGCCCATGAACACACCCCCGAAACGCCTGCGCAGCGAGATCTGGTTTAACGACATGACCGAGCCTGGCGAGACTGCGGTCTATCTGGAGCGCTTCAACAACTACGGCATCACGCGCGGGGAACTGCAGTCTGGACGCCCGGTCATTGGCATCGCACAGTCAGGCGGCGACCTAACGCCTTGCAATCGCCACCATCTGCAGTTAGCCGCCCGCGTGAAGGACGGCATCCGCGACGCTGGCGGAATCGCGTTTGAATTCCCCATGCATCCCATGCAGGAAAGCTGTCGGCGTCCTACGGCAGCGCTCGACCGCAATCTTGCGTACTTGGGTCTGGTGGAAGTGCTCTGCGGCTATCCGCTCGACGGCGTGGTCATGCTCACGGGCTGCGACAAAACCACGCCCGCTTGCCTTATGGCTGCAGCGACGGTGAACCTCCCGTCCATCGTCCTCTCAGGCGGTCCCATGCTCGATGGGTATTTCAAGGGCAAGCT
>JANXQZ010000505.1 GCA_025353235.1 Bryobacterales bacterium | reverse complement strand
TGGCGCTGGCGAATTACGGGGCGGCCTGGTGTTTCGGGCTGAACGGCATATCGTTCGTGGCTGTCATCATTTCGCTGCTGATCGTCAAGACGCGGTTCATCCCGAAGAAAACCGGCGAGTCGATGCTGGTAAGCATGAAGCAGGGCATCGCGTTCGTGCGCCAGCAGAGCGCCATGGAGGGACTCATCGTGCTGGCGTTCTTGATGACGATGCTTGCGATTCCGCTGATCGTGTTCCTGCCGGTATTCGCGCGAGATGTGTTGCACGGCGACGCGAGGACGTTCACGATTCTGTTGGCTGCCTCCGGGATCGGTTCGGTGATGGGAGCACTTGTGGTGGCCGGGATGGGACGCGTGAAACGTCAGGGCCGGTTGGCTTTGATTATGCTGGTGGTGCTCGGCGTGATGATCTCGGCCTTTTCGCTATCCCGCACGCTGGTGGTCAGTGCGGCTCTGGTCTTCTGCGCTGGCGCAGCGCTGATCTCGGTATTCGCCATGGTCAGTTCGCTGGTGCAGACGATCACTACAGATTCGATGCGCGGACGGGTGATGAGCGTGTACAACGTCGCGTTTCGCGGCGGAATGCCGATCGGAAGTCTGGTGATCGGGTCGCTATCGAAGCAATTTACAGTGCCGGTAGTGCTCACCTGCAACGGAATTCTGTTGGCGCTAGTGGGCGTATATTTTCTAACAGTGAACCGAAAAGTAGCTGCTCTCTAACCGAGCCATGACACTAACCGAGCCGTGACACTAACCGAGCCGTGACCGTAAGGGAGCGGTCCAACGTGATAAAATGCCGCGTAAGATGCCATCACCCGCCCCCGCCAATTCTCTCGACACTGCCGCGTCCGCGATTACCAAAGGCGTTGGGGCGATCACCAGCCTCCTGAACCTCGCGCCCGGACCCACCGCCGTGGCGGGCTTCGTAGCTGAAGGCATCTTCAAGGCCATCAAACTCGGGGTGGCCATCCGAGCGGCCCAACGTGCTGCCAGCGCCAGGCTAGATGCCACCATTCGCGCCATGGACGTCCTGCGGACACCCATCGTCGTGGATCTCACGAATCTCGAGCTGCAAAGTTTCTACCTGAATGACGCGAATCTCGACGCCTTTCCCGGCTTCAGCGAGTTTGCGCCCGAGCTTCAGGAGTTCAAGAACACCGGTGGCAACCCGAAACTTGAGACCAAACGCGTTCTAATCGCAGCCAAAGGCATCGTCCCCGCGCTGCAAGACGACCCCGATCTTAGCGACCATCCCGAGCTTCAATCCATCTTCTCCATCGGGCTCGACCCGCTGAAACAGTCGGGCCGCCAGCTTGTGATGGCCTACCTGGTCTTATTCCCCGATGGCCAGATGCCGTACCAGCGCCACTACGACCGCCTCGGCGACTTCTGGAAAAATCAACTCACCATCGCCCTCGGCGACATCGATCAAAGCGTCCTCGACGCTCAAGCCGGGCTCGACTCGGCGATCCGCGACTTAGTGATAAACGCCATCTTCGATGCCCAAGGCGGCCTGTTAACGTCTTCTCTCGACTTGGCCAAACAATTGAAGCGAAGCTCCATCGATGAACGCATCGCGGCGTTGACCAAACAGAAAGCCAAAGCCACCGACGACGCCGCAAAAGCGAAGATCCAAGCCGACATCGACAAGCTGACGGCGTTTAAAACGAGACTGGCTTAGATGATATTCCGTTTGGCCGCCCTATGCCTGATCCTCAGCGCGCCGGGATGCGTGAAGGTCCGGCCGAGTCCATATCAAATCGCCTTGGCGCGCTACTACCATGGATTGCTCGATGGCGCATCCGAGACGACTGTGAATGCTGTGATTCTGGATCTCACCGAGGACTTAAAGAAGAACCCGGCGGATTCCGGCCTGTTGCTATTGCGCACCAGCGCTCGCCTCGAATCGATCCGGCTCGGATTTCAGAAAGATCAGGCATTTCACGGCGATCGCGCGCAAGCTTTCTTCGAGGATTTGCGATTGTTGCAAACGCTCCTCGAGAAGCCTGGCGACCGGCCTGCCTGGCTAGCGCCCCGTGTCCAAACCATGTTCGGGGATGCCGTTCTGCTCCAAACACAAGCGCTGCCGGGACAGACGCAGGCCGCCGCCGTCCGCCAAACAATCTTGCAAATGCAGCTCTTCCGGCTCGCCACCGAAGCATATGTGCGCGCCGGTGCCATGGCGGCAGCTAGCGCGAAAACCGCTGGCGTTCCCCAGGATCAGTTACTCGCCTTGATGAAGGAAGGCGACAAAGCTCGCGACGGATACGTGAACGCGCTTACTGGCTTGGCGCAAACTGAACTCTTCCTTCGCCTAACCGAGGCCGGGAAAGGTCACCTTGTTGATGCGTTGGCCACCACCTCAGGCGGCAGCTTCCCTCCGGCTTCGGCGGTTTCCACGGGCACAGGCGAGCTCGATAGCCAAGTGCATACTCTGCTTTCTCAACAACTCGCGGCACTCAAAACCCTGACCCCGGAAACTCCTGCCGACTATCCGGCGCGAATCGAATTCGCCCTCTCAGCCCTCCGGGAAGAGGCTGCCGCTCGCTTGCTATCCAACCCGATCCAAATCGTATCGGCCACTACGCTGCCAGCCTGCACCAGGATCTCTCTCTACTTGGCTGGATTGGCTTTGGCACCGTCGGTGATATCGTTCGACGGCACCGGGAATCTAGCAACAGAAAACCTCGCGGTCACGCTCAAGGCCGATCCTCTCTATTCCGAGGCGGCCATCTTAGCGCGCGTTCCCTTCTTAACTCTGCAGGCCGGAACTGATTCGTTTACCGTTCGACTCAAGGACAAGAGCTTCCTGATCCCGAAGGAGGGGATGCGGCTCACCATTCAAACTCGAAGCGGCACAAACGTAGTAACCCCTCAGGCAGCCTCTTACTTTCTAGGCCAAGGTACCGCCATCCTGACCAAGGGAAAGCCGATCTCTCTAACCGGGCCGGGAGTCAAACCGGGCGACAACAAGGTCGCTGAACACGCAGTTCCTTAAGCTATCCGAATTATCCGGTGGCCGAAAGATCCAATGGCAGAAGAAGCCGAAGCGTTGCAGTTGCGCATTCGGGAGGGCCGCGTGGAGGCCGCCTGTGCGGCACATGCCACGATCCTTTGGCGCTGTTGGCCGCCTTCAGCAGGTGGCCTGTCAACCCGGTGGCCGCAGATGGTGCTCGGGCCTGGCTCGTCGGGCTGACACACAAGAGACTTGGTCGTCAGAGGTCGGTAGGCTGAAGCCCAGTCGTCTTAGCGATCTTCCCCAATAAGACTGGCCCAAGTTCCTCTGAATTGTGAAAGGAGAACGGATAGTCCGCCCATCCTACCTTCTTCAGTATCTTGTTGAGATCCCGCACTTCGATCATGGCTCCAGCCGATCCGTTTCAGAGCGGCGAGAACACGGCGAGCCTTAGCCGAAGGCCACGTGCTCACGCAGCAACGTTGAAGGTGGCATTGGATGAATCGGCAGGTAATTCTGCGCGGGCGATCCGGTCCAGAACAATCTCCTGCGCGGCGACCTGGGCTCGTTGTATAGCATCTTGCCTTGAATCCCCATACAGTAGGATGTTCAATTCTGGAACCTCGGCAATCCAACGGCCATCAACTTCGCGCTCCAGCTCAATGGTGAGCTTCATAGCCACAGCTTAGCACTGATGGTCAAAGTTATCACGGGTTCGGCTTGTACTCGCTCCGTCACGTTTTGCTTGTGGGGGACAGTCCGGACCAGGATGATCCTTCGGTTGAAGAACGCGATAACACGTCGATACTAACGACGACGATTTGTCAACGACAAGTCGCTTATCCAGACTTCATGTCTGGGTCCAGCCGTTCAGACTTAAACGAACGCCTAGCCGTTCAGCAAGCCTGTTCTGGGAAATCAGACGTGGTAGCATCCGAGACGCCCTCCGCGATGTATAGTAGGCTCGCCATGAGCATCGTCACACATTCCTGTGCAAAATGCGGTCAAGCATAGACGTGAGATCCTGGAACAGGCACGCCATGTGTGCCCGAGATGTGGTGCACGTTTCAATCCGGGTGCTCTTGATGATGCGGCGCGGTTAGAAGCAGAGCACAGCGTTCTTGGAGAAACCATTTTAGGTGCTCTCGAATTCGCGTCCTTCGTTCTAGGATTTGCAGGCGGTGGTGTTTTTGCGGTCTTGATTAGGGGCAGGTGGCTTGACGCGGATCCCCCGATAGGCCTCTTTTTCCTCGGGGCAATCCCTGGAGCAGCACTCGCCTTCTTTGGGTGGAGTCGACTCTACCCGAAAGTCGTCGTCCCAAGCGGAACCGCAACCGTCGCGAGAGAACCGATTAGATCCTGCTAGCGGTCGACGTCGGGATCGACCGTTTCCGAGGCAAGATGAGCGGGGGTCGGAATTTACCTAGAAACCGAGATCTCTATCAGCGCATTGGACGTGTAGACTTGAAGCCAGCCGACTCGGAGGCAGCCTTAACCCGCCTCTTGCTGCATGAGGGAAGGATGGGCCGACGAGCAGGATAAAAATGATATCGGCATCGAGTGGGTCGGAGCGCTTACCCGGCGAAGCCAACAAATTCACCGCAAATTCGACTATGCCGCCGAGGACGCGATCCTGGGCCGTTCGCACGAGAGAACCCACACCCCCAGCACCATTCCGGGGCGCGGCAGCGGGTTCTTCGCCGCTGATGAACCCGCGCACACGCCGCCAACAACTTGCATAAAATACCCCTGTCAACCCAGGGCGGTCCGCTATTCTCGAATTGAAGGAGTGTTCATGGGCTTCAAAATCAGCACCGCAACTCTCGCGCCGAAATCAATCGCGAGAACGCGCAAGAGTCCACCGGACCCAAGACCGAGAAAGGCGAGCATCGCCCGAATTGTGTCTCCTGGCAACGCAACCAGCAGCGCGGCTCCTCCCCCAACTTGTGTTATCGTCATATCCGCTGGTACTTCAGCTTATGCAAACCACCATCCACGTCACGATAAACGGAAAGAAGCGCTCCGACACCGTCGAGCCCCGTCTCCTACTCATTCACTACCTCCGCGAAACGGTCGGACTCACCGGCCCGCACATCGGCTGCGAAACATCCATCTGCGGCGCTTGCACCGTCAACGTCGATGGAAAAGCCATTAAGAGTTGCGCGATGTTCGCCGTCCAGGCCAATGGCTGCGACGTCCTCACCATCGAGGGTCTAGCGCGCGATGGCAAGCTCGATCCCATGCAGCAGGCCTTCTGGAACGAGCACGGTTTGCAGTGCGGCTTCTGCACCCCCGGCATGATCATGACCGCCAAGCAGATCCTGGAGCGCAACCCTCACCCGACCGAGGCCGAAATTCGAGACGGGCTCGGCGGCAATCTCTGCCGCTGCACAGGCTATCAGCACATCGTGAATGCCGTGAAAGCAGTCGCGGCGGGAAAGGGAGCGTAGCATGGCCACCACTACCATCACCAAGACAGAAAAGCTGGTTGGAAAGGCTATGCGCCGCCAGGAAGATCCGCGGCTGATCACCGGCTCCGCAACCTACGTCGACGATATCCAGATGCCCGGCATGCTCCATGCCTGTATCCTCCGCAGCCCGCATGGAGCGGCGAACATCAAGTCCGTCGACATAGCTGCGGCCTTGGCACATCCGGGCGTAGCAGCGGTTTACGTCGGCAAAGATACCGAGAAGGTTGGACCAGTTCCCTGCGGGGCGTCGCTGCCAGGCCTGCGTGTGCCGCATCATTACGTTCTGGCGATCGATCGCGTGTACTTCATCGGCCATCCCGTTGCGGTCGTAGTCGCCACCGACAAGTACATCGCACGCGATGCGGTCGACTTGATCGAAGTGGAATACGAGACGCTGCAAGCGGTCACCGATCCTGAGAAAGCCATCGGGCCCGGCGCACCCCCTGTGCATCCCGAGTGGCCCGACAATGTCGCCTTCAATTATCACCAGGAGGGCGGCGATGTGGACACGGCTTTCGCCCAAGCTGAAGTGGTGGTGAAGCAGCGCATCACCAGCCAGCGCCTGATTCCAAGCTCGATGGAAACGCGCGGAGTCGTAGCAGATTACAACACGGGCGATAAGGCGCTCACCATCTGGTCATCCACGCAGATCCCGCATCTCATGCGAACCTTGGTGGCGCAGATGCTGGGAGCCCCGGAGCACAAGGTGCGCGTAGTCACTCCCGAGGTGGGAGGCGGCTTCGGCAGCAAGCTCAACGTGTATGCCGAAGAAGCGCTGATGGGCTTTGTAGCGATGAAGCTTGGCCAGCCGGTGAAGTGGATCGAATCCCGCCGCGAGAATTGCATGTGTACCATTCATGGCCGCGGGCATGTGGATTACTTCGAAGTTGCCGCCAAAAAGGATGGCACTATCTTAGGCATCAAACTTAAGCTAATTCAGGATCTGGGCGCGTACCATCAGTTGTTGACGCCAGCTATCCCCACATTGTCGGTGCTCATGATGCCCGGCCTGTACCGTTGCCAGAACGTGCGAGCCGATATCGTGGGAGCTTTCACCAACGCTGTCCCGACTGATGCATATCGCGGCGCGGGCCGTCCGGAAGCCACTCACGGCATCGAACGGATGGTGGATATCCTTGCCGCTGAACTCAAGATGGACCCAGCCGAGATCCGGCTGAAGAACTTCATCCACAATGACGAATTCCCCTACGCCACCGGCACCGGGCTCAGCTACGATAGCGGCAACTACGCGGCCCCGCTGCACAAAGCGATGGACCTGATCGATTATCACAACCTGCGCGAAGAGCAAAGGCAGGCGCGCAGCCAAGGGCGCTTGATGGGCATCGGCCTATCCACCTACGGCGAAATTTGCGCGTTCGGGCCGTCGCCTGCAACGCCCGCAGGCGGCTGGGAAAGCGCCACTGTGAAGATCGAGCCGAGCGGAATGGTCACGGTAATGACGGGCTCGTCCCCACACGGGCAGGGCGAAGAGACCACCTTCGCACAGATCACCGCCGATGAGCTGGGTGTCGGAATCGATGATGTGATCGTGCTGCATGGCGATACGGCCATCGTCCAATACGGCATCGGCACGTTTGGCAGTCGAGGCACGGCAGTGGGTGGCACCGCCGTTTATTTCGCATTGCAAGAACTCAAGAAGAAGATCAAGAAGTATGGCGCGATGCTGCTCGAGTCTGAGGAGGTGTCTTTCTCAGACGGCGTGTGCGTTGACCATAAGACTGGCAAGAGCGTCACGCTGGCCGAGATTGCGGGCGCGTCACACCGTGCGATGAAGCTGCCGCCCGGCACGCAACCGGGCATGGTGGAGACGTACTTCTGGGAACCGCCGAATTTCGCTTTCCCGTTTGGCGCGCACGCGGTGGTGACCGAAGTGAATCGCGAGACTGGCGACATTGAGATCAAGCGCTATGTGGCGGTGGATGATTGCGGCAACATCATCAATCCGCTAATCGTGGCTGGACAGGTGCATGGCGGCGTGGTCCAAGGGTTGGGGCAGGCGCTCTGGGAACAGGCCGTCTATGACGACAATGGCCAGCTCATTACGGGTGAGTTTATGGATTACGCGATACCCAGAGCTAGCATGATTCCGTGGATTGAGACGGAGCACACCGTGACGCCGTCCCCCGTAAACCCGCTAGGCGTGAAGGGTGTCGGCGAGGCTGGGACGATCGGCTGCTCGCCCGCCGTGGTGAATTCCGTGGTGGACGCGCTGAGCACCCTGGGGGTTCGGCACATCGACATGCCGATGACTCCAGAGAAAATCTGGAACCTGATGGAAGGAGCCCGCGCATGATCTCCCAGCAATTCGAATACTCGGCCCCTGCAACCTTGCAGGAAGCGCTCGACCTGCTGGCGAATGAAGGCGCAAAGCCGCTCGCGGGTGGGATGAGCCTGATCCCCATGATGAAGCTCCGCTTGGCCGCGCCCGAGCAGCTCATCGATATCGGCCGCTTGAGAGAGTTGAATTACATCCGGCGGGAAGGCGAACAGATGCACATCGGCGCAGGGACCACGCACTGGGACGTGGAGAGCTCGCCCATTGTGAGAGCGCATTGTCCGCTGCTTTCGGAAACAGTTTCGAATATCGGTGACATACAAGTGCGCAATCGCGGCACGATTGGCGGAAGCGCGGCCCACGCCGATCCCTCTGCGGATTATCCCGCTGCCTTTTGCGCTCTCGAGGCGCAGTTCAAGCTGGTGAAGAAGGGCGGCGAGCGCGTCGTGGGCGCGAGCGATTTCTTTGTCGACATGCTGACCACGGCTCTCGAATCGGGCGAGATCATCGCGGAAGTAATCGTGCCAGTTGAGCAGCGAGGGACGGGCGTCAGCTATCAAAAATGCGTTCAGCCCGCTTCGGGATTCGCGATTGTCGGTGTGGCCGTCCGCGTCTCGAGTGAGTTCGTACGCATCGGCGTTACAGGTTTGGGAGCCAAGGCGTATCGGGCCACTAATGCCGAAGAGATCTACACTTCCACTCATGATGCCGCGAAGGCCGCAGCGGTGGTGGCCGATGGAGCCGATTCCAACTCCGACATCCACGCATCGGCCAGCTACCGCAAGCATCTCGCACGCATCTACACTCAGCGCGCTCTGAAGGAAGCAGCGTCGAGGATGGGATGAAGATCAGCGGTTCCTACACCGTTCCCATTCCCCGCGACGAGGCTTACAAACTTCTTCAGGATCCGGTGATTCTCGCCAAGTGCATGCCGGGTACCGACCATCTCGAAAAGATCGGAGAAGACGAGTATGAGATGAAGATGAAGATGGCGATCGCGAGCTTTTCCGGCCTGTTCACGGGAAAGGTAAAGATCGCCGACGCGCATCCGCCGGATAACTTCATGCTCTTAGTGGAAGGCAGCGGCAAGGTCGGCTTCCTGAAAGGCAGCGGCCTGCTCAACCTGACACCGCAAGAGGGCGCAACGGAAGTGAAGTATGAAGGGGACGTGCAAGTGGGCGGAACCATCGCTGCGGTCGGGCAGCGTCTGCTGGAAAGTACGTCGAAGATGATCATCAAGAAGTTTTTCGAAAAATTCGCTGAAGCGGCAACCCAACCGACCACATGAAAATTCGCACCATTGCACTCCTTTGCGCTCTGCCCCTGATGGCAGCCGATCCGGCGGGTTTCGTTATCTGGACTCAAGCTGGACTCCAGGGAATGGAAAAGAAGCTGGCCGCGAAGGTGGATGGCGCGCACTTCGCCTCGCAACAGCTTGAGAAGTTCGGCAA
>JANXQZ010000460.1 GCA_025353235.1 Bryobacterales bacterium | reverse complement strand
TCAGCGTGCCGCCCTCCTGGACGAATCGCGCGAGCTCGACGAGGCCTTCGACGCCCATGCCGTCGCGGTTGTTGTCGTGCTGCACGTACTTGCCCCAGTACATCAGCGGCAGCCTGGCGTCGCCGGGCGCGCGCTTCTTATTGAAGTAGTACGTATCCACCTGCTTCTCGCGGCCGTCCACTTCGATCACAGGCGTAATGAACACGATTGTGTTGTTGCGAATGGCCTGTATGAACGGCGTCTCCTCCACGATCAGTCGATAAGCCAACTCGATCAGCATCTCAGGACCGCCGGTTTCGGGCGAGTGAATCCCGCTATTGGCCCAGTAGATCGGCTTGGCGGTTTTGATGAGTTGGCGAGCTTGCTCCTCCGTGGTCTTGCGCGGATCCGCCAGCGAGGCGAGCATAGATTTGTAGTTCGATAGATGTTTAATAGTGGCTTCGTCAGCGATGGCCAACACCACTTGATCGCGGCCTTCCTCGGTCTGGCCTATTTTCCAGAAGAGAGCGCGGGGAGAGGCTTTTGCGAGAGCTTCGTAGTAGCGATAAATGTCTTTAGCGTAGGTGAGCTCGCTAGGCGTGCCGGGGATGCGCCCGAAGAACTTGAGCGGCGTGGGCACAGTGTCCGAAGCAGGCAGGTGGTCTACCAATTCGGTTGTGATGCGGGGATCTTGGAGGTGCTTCTTGATGAGATTCGTGTACTCCTCGTCATCCTTTTGTGCCGTAGGAGTTGGGGTCTTGGCGGCAGGTGCAGCAGCCAGAGCGGTGACGAAAAGTGTGGAGATGAGTAATACGCGGAGGTTCATAGGGTGCTCACGGCGAGAGATCTCAGATTGTCATATTCGCGATCTGAGTGCAACCTCGCTCGCCGTGGACACCTGCGGGAAACTTAGTTCGGCATCACTACTGTATCGATCACATGAATCACGCCGTTCGATTGAAACACATTGGCCTGCGTGATACGCGACGTTCCGCCCTTCTCATCTGTGAGTACGATGTCATGTCCGTTCATCATCGCTGTAAGCGTGCCGCCCTGGACCGTCTTGAGCATCGCCTTGCCGCCGCCAGCTTTGATCTTCTTCTTCAAATCCGAGCTGGACAGCCTGCCGGAAACAACGTGATAGGTAAGGATCTTGACCAAAGTATCCTTGTTCTCCGGCTTCAGCAGAGTATCCACCGTGCCTGCGGGCAACTTTGCAAACGCGGCATTCACTGGCGCGAAGACGGTGAACGGTCCCGGGCCTTCCAGAGTCTCGACAAGTCCAGCGGCTTTCACGGCGGCGACCAGAGTTGTGTGATCGGCGGAATTAACGGCATTCTCGATGATGTTCTTCGTGGGATACATCTCCTTGCCGCCGACCATGGGATTCTTTGCGAAAGCAATCGAAGATAGCACCGCCGCGCCCATTAGGGTTACTACAAAACGTCTATTCATTTGATTTAGTCTCTCCTCTTTTGTTCTCCCGGGTATTCTCGGGATTCACTAGAGACTACGAGCGCGCCAGCGGGTTTGGATGTAGAACGCTGCGATGCCGCAAGCGAGCAACACGAAGCCCGCGAGTATATAGGGAGCGCCGCTCGCCACGAGGATGTATAGCCAGCCAAGCAAGGCAACGATGCTGGTAAATGGGTAAAGAGGCATTTTAAATGGCCGACGAATATCTGGACGATTCCGCCTTATTAATGTGACCGCGACCACTTGCGCGATAAATTGCACCATTACTTGAATGACGATCAATGCATTAACCAACACTTCCAGCGTTAACAGACAGGCCAACGCCGAAGTGATGCCGAAGAACAGTACCGAGAAGCTCGGGAAGTTCTTGGTCGGATGCAAGCGCGCGAAGGGCTTGAAGAATCGGCCATCGCATGCCGCCGCGTACGGCACGCGGGAACATCCCAGCAAGATCGCGAAGATGGATGCGAAGGTGGTGAACAACACTAAGCCTGTTACGAATCGCGCCGCGACGATGCCATAGAGGCGCTCCATAAAGTCGGAGACGATGGACTGAGAATGGATCGCGTCGCGCCAGGGCACAACGCCAATAATGGCGACATTCATCGTCAGATAGAGCACTGCAACGGCGATGATCGAGTAAATGATCGAGCGCGGAATTACACGCTCCGGATTGCGCACCTCGCCTGCGAAGAAGCACACGTTGTTGTAACCGCCGTAATCGTACATGGCGATCAGCGTCGCGCCGCCCAGGCCAAAGAAGAATCCTTTCGAAGGCGTGAACGCGTAAGGAGGAAAATCGAGCACGCGGTGGGCGTCGAAGTTGAACAGCCCGGCCAAGGTGATCCATGACACTGTCCCGAGCACCACGATCCACATAGCGATTGAGATTCGCCCGACGAAGCGAATGTCGCGGTAAAGCAGAGCCGTGATGGCCAAGCACACGAGCATGGCGATCAGCTTCTCCTGCCACCAAGACATGTCTCTCGCCAGAAACTTCGCGTATTGCGCGAAGCCGACAGCGCCGGCGCCGATCGAGATCGGAGTCAGGCAAATGGTTTGCCAGATGAACAAGAAGCTCATCAGGCGGCCGAGTCCTTTGGGTCCGAAGGCCTCAGATAGATATACATAGGGACCTCCCGTACCAGGCATCGCCGCGCCAAGTTCAGCCCACACCATTCCGTCGCAGAG
>JANXQZ010000446.1 GCA_025353235.1 Bryobacterales bacterium | reverse complement strand
GGACCACGCGCGATCAACGCTGGCGTTTCACGAGCAATTCCACACCGACTTGGTGAAGGTGATGAGCGACTATCCTTACCCGAAGCCGGCAGGCGCTTGGTATGAACCGAAGCTGCAGCAGAATCCATTCCCGCGCCAGCTTCAAGCCTTGGAGCTGATTCGGAGCGGGCTCGGGGGCAAGGCCTATTTTGTCGAGACGATTTTCAACCCGTGGAACGTGGCTGAAAAGCTGTCGTCCAAGGCCGAGGTTGCGGCAATGATGCACGACAAGCCTCAGAAGCTGTTGGATGCTTTGGAAGTGATCGCCAAGTCGGAAGCGAGTCACGCGAAGCGGGCGGTTGCGGCGGGAGCTTCCGGGATTCTGCTGGCTGTCGCAAATGCCCAAGCCGGTGTGATGTCGGAGCCTGAATACGTCAAGTTTAGCGAGCCGTTCGACAAGATCGTATTGGCTGCGGTGCGGTCCGCGCCGCTGAACGTGCTGCACCTGCATAGCGACGAGAAGTTCGGCGACAAGCTGTACATGGATCGGTTTTTCACTGGCTGGCCGGCGACTGCGATCAATTACTCGCTCTACACTCACATCGAAATGTCCGACTTGCGGACGAAATATTCGGGCGTCATTACGGCTGGCTTAAACGAGCGCACCTACCGCACGCTTAGCGCGGGCGACTTAAAGCAGCAGTGGATCAGAGCCAAGGCAGCGGCGGGTAAGAAGTTTATTTTAACGCCGGGTTGCTCGGTTCCGAACGACTCGAGCGACGAAGAATTGTTGCGCCTGCCGAGGTTGTTTGGCGCGATTTAAGCAGGGGCGTCATAAGCGAAACGCACCTCTTGATCGTCGGCGGAGGTCCCACCGCGCTGGCTACGTCGATCCGAGCTGAGGCGGCCCGCGTCGCTTGCCGCGAACGTCACGGACTCGCGGCCCGAACGAGGAAGCGGAATTCAGCGCGCTTAAGAGCTTACAACGCGGCCGTGAGCATCCAGCCGTTCGACCTTAGCTTCCTCACGCTGCAGGACAACCCTATGCTGCGTAGTCTCTTCCCGCATGGTACGTGTAATGTGAATCTCTTCCTTCAGCCGCATCCTCTTCTCAACTACGAACACCTCTTCCACTAGCGGAATAATGGTGGTCTGCCCCTCATACCGTATGGGCATCGGGCCATCGACATCGCGCCCAATGATGACCCGGCGTACATCGACGTGTTCCTGAAGCAATGGCATGGATACTACCTCTTCATGCTCTTGAACGAACTTATGAACCCGAACGCCCCCAGTAGCAACTTCGCGCTTGTCGACAATAAGTTCCTCAGCAATCACCGGGATAACTATCTCTTCAGCTTGGGTTACCGGGATCGTTTTGGTATCTTGCATGCTTTGCTCCTCGTTCGCGGGATGCGGGGTTCTGATAGGAACCCCGCTGTTCATCAAGACGCATTAGCGCTGGCCAGTGACTTTCTCCCAACCGTAGCGGATGGCTCCCTTAGTCTGATCCCAGGTGCTGTTCGGATTCTCACGCAGATAATCTGTCTTCAGCGTGGACTCCACATCGCTCCAGCTATGGCCCTTGTAGCGGGCGTCGCTAGCCATGCGGTAGCCATAATCGTAGGCAGGAGCATACGACTCATAAGTGGCACCAGAAGGGCCGTAGTTGCTCTGGAAATCTCTTCTGAAATCGTCAGCGTAGTTGTTCCCGCCTCGTATGGCAGTCCCTAGGTTCTCAGTGTCCACTTCGGTCCGGCGCACGGTGTCTCGGACTGTTTGGGTCTTTTCAGTGGCTTCCTTGCCTACTCGGACCTCCTCTACAACGCGAGCCTGCTTGCTGATGACAGCTTCCTCCGCCATTTCAGTTACTTCAATGGTTTGATCGCGCAAGCCTGCCCGATCCATCTCGGTGAGCGGACGGTTCACTGGCCGGCGTTCCACCGTTACCTTTTCCTCTCGAAGCTGGACGTCCTGCTCCACTGGCTGCTCGACCATTCGAGAGTAAACGCGCACCCCCCCGCGCTGCACGCTGCGCTTGCCGACCTGAAGCTCTTCCTGGATCACTGGGATCGTTCCAGTCGCTTGATCCGCGACAGCGGTTGGACGGTCCGTAAGTCTGTTGCCGATATCGGACCCGGCAGGAGTAGAATATCCATATTTGGCGGCATGCTGATCAACGTCAACTGCGCCGTGGTCATTCATGATTTCGATGACCCGCTCTCGCTCCTGCTCGTCCGCATCCACGCCCACCACATAGCCGCCGCGCTGCACGGCATTGGCGTAGTGAGATCGGTCGTCGGTCGCGTAGTCCTCCTCGCCGCCGAAGATAGAGCTTAGCCAGCCCATAAATCCGCCGCCATGATGCTCGGTCGGGGCAGTCCCGGTCAACCCAGTTCCACCACTGGCTGCGTCGCCAACATAATCCGCGCTAGAGCTTAGATGGACTTGATTTTTACTAAGCCCATTACGAACCAACTCATCGACGACGGATTGCGCAGTGCGCTCGTCTTCGAATAATCCGACAAGAGTATTGCTGCTTGTGTTGATCATTGCTGAATCCCTCGCTCTGTGGACGCAGGGGC
>JANXQZ010000425.1 GCA_025353235.1 Bryobacterales bacterium | reverse complement strand
CGTGGCCGACGCCCCGCCCTGCAAAACCGAAGCGAGCAAGTGCGTCCACTACGGCGGACACGAATTGTCGCAGTACGTCCTTGAGTTGGGCGGCGGCATGGCAAAGAAATATGGCTTGCAGGTGGGAGACGCTATTCGCTTTTGAGCGCCGAAATCAGATAGCTCCCGGTGTAAGAATTCTTCGTGGCCGCGATGTGCTCTGGAGTTCCTTGAGCGACGATCTTCCCGCCCGCCTCGCCGCCTTCCGGTCCCAGATCGATCACCCAATCGGCGCTCCGGATCACATCCATGTTGTGCTCGATGATCAGGATGCTGCCGCCATTGTGGATCAACCGCTGAAACGCATCCAGCAATTTCGCAATGTCGTCAAAGTGCAGACCGGTGGTGGGCTCGTCGAAGATGTAAAGCGTACCCTCGCAACTCGCCTGGGCAAGATGCGAGGCCAGCTTCACTCGCTGCGCCTCTCCACCGCTCAACGTGGTCGCCGATTGGCCCAGGCGCAAATATCCCAAGCCCACATCGAAGAGCACCTTCAGCTTGGTCACCAGCCGCGGCACCTCCGAGAAAAAAGCCAGCGCCTCCTTGACGGTTAGCTGAAGAACTTCGTGCACGTTCAACCCCTTATATCGAATCTCCAGCACGCTGCTTTTGAAGCGCGTGCCTTTGCACTCCTCGCAGATCAGTTCCACATCAGCGAGAAACTGCATTTCCACGGTCACCGTTCCATCGCCCTGGCAGGTCTCGCAACGCCCGCCTGGCACGTTGAAGGAGAATGCTCCGGAGTTGTAGCCGCGCTTTTCGGCTTCCTTGGTGCAAGCGAAAATATCCCGAATCTGATCGAACGCTTTGATGTAAGTGATGGGGTTCGACCGGGGAGTGCGGCCGATGGGCGACTGATCCACCAGGACCACCTGCTTCAGCAACTCGGCCCGTTCCACGCGGCTGCACGTCACCTTCTCGGGTGCCTCTTCGAAGCCTTCAGGCTGCTGCTTCTTCGGCTCGTCCTTCCGCAGCCTGCGTTCCAACGCCTTATAGATTATGTCGTGGACCAGAGTGGATTTGCCCGACCCTGAAACGCCTGTCACCGCAACCATCATGTTAAGTGGAATGGATACGTCCACATTCTTCAAGTTGTGCAGGCGCGCTCCAAAGAAACGCACTTCGCGCTTTGGGTTCACCTTGCGCCGGGTAGTTAGCTGGGCGGTCTTGAGATCGCC
>JANXQZ010000412.1 GCA_025353235.1 Bryobacterales bacterium | reverse complement strand
GGACCACGGCCGAGCAACTGACGGTCGCGGACTTCCGCCTCAGCACGCGGCGTCTGGGTCCCGGACAGCGTGGGGACGGAGTGGTGATCTTTGAACGTCCCTCGTTCAAGCAGTCGAGCGAAACTCTGTTTTTGCAAGTCGCTGATTCGGGCGCAGTCGACAAGCCGGCACTCGCCCCCATCGGTTTTGGTATCAGCAGTTTTCGAGGAGGATCAGCCTATGGAACGGGACGCGACGGTGCGCCTGAATAAGCAGCGTAACGAACCAGAGGAGGAACGCGACGAAGATCTGGACCTGAGTGCGGAGGCCCCGGAATCCAAGTCTCTTGCCGAATCAGGAGGCGACATCCCGGAGCCCGAACCGAGCGGTGCCGGAGCCCGATTCCGGAAGTTTATGGAGCGGTCGACGACAAGCGAGCAGAAAGGAAGCGATAAGTGGAAGCAGCTAAAGGAGGACCGCACCAAAACCTTCATGATGCTGGCAGGCGGCGTGGTCGTGATGGCATTAGTCTTCTTCGCCTTGTTTTCTTCGCCGAGTTCCAGCCGCAAGGCGAACAACGCGCGGCCCAATCAGCCCAATCTCGGCCGAGGGCCTGGCGGAGAAAACGCCACCGACGCCGGGCACTCGGTTACCCCTTTGCTCAATGCCGATACGCGCAAGACGGACGAGAACTCGGGTGCCGTCACGCCGGAGGACATCCGAAACACGGCCAAACTGCGGACTCAGGCCCAGGCCGGGCCAACGTCCTCGCCCCCGGTTCCCAGAGCGGAACCGAAAGATTACGCTTTGAACAAAATCGATTTCCCGGCCGAGCCGGGCTATGTGCCTCCGGCACAAACCCCTTCTACCCCGGCGTTGGCAGCAGCGGTTCCTGCAGCGAGTTCTCTCCGGGCCACCAAGGCGTCACTGGTATTCGTGCGAAGCGCAACAGCAACGCGCGAGATGATGCCTGGCGGCGCTCTTGTCCAACCCGCAATTCTGCCGCAGACATCCGATTTCAACGCGCTTCCGGCCGGAGCGCGGCTGGTAGCACGGCTCCAAACGCCCGTGAGCTCGGCCGTCAAAGCCCCGGTTGTCGCTGCGATCGAATACAACTACGAGCGCGACGGAGAAATCGTGATCCCGGCCGGCACAAAGGCTTTCGGAGAGCTTGAGCAGGCAAGCGAACAGGGTATCGTTGGCATCCACTTCACTGCGATTCAGATGCCAGACCAGAGTATGCAGCGCATCGACGGCCGCGCTATGAGTCTGCGTTACGAGCCGTTGCGAGGAAACGTGACCGGACGGAACACAGGCAAGCGTTTTCTGGTGCGGGCCATGACAGGCGTAGGGACTATAGCTGCTGCCACGGTAGGCGTGCGGACCGGAACTGGATTGAGCGAACCGATCACGAACAATGTCCTGCTGCGCGAACGAGTGGCGAACAATGTCGCCATCGGCGGTGAGCAGCAGCTTGCGGAGATGGCTTATCACCAGAATATTATCGTCACTGTTCCGGGCAACACGCGGTTCTATCTCGTGCTGGCGAAGCCGACCCGAAACGACGCAGGCGGTTCCACGCCAGCGGCCCCCATTCCGGCCAACGGGGCGGGAGCCCAGGGTTTCTCGGTCACCTCGCAGACCAGTGTGCAGGAGCTTCGGGAACTGATGGACTTGAAGCGGGAGCTGACCAGGATGTATCAGCAACAGCAGCAGAAACCAACAACGGAGCAGACTTTCTTCCAACAGCAATAAACGTTGGCTTGGAGAACAATAAGCATCGCCAATTCGATTGGCATAATCCGGCTTTGCAGGGCTCTCCCGATGGGGGTAAAGTAATCCCCAGGAGGGCCTTATGTCGTTTTCGGCTCCCCGGGGCCTTGCCTCCTTGAGCTTGCGGCGAATTCTGTGGATTGCAGTCGCAGCCGTGGTCTTCCTGAGCTTATCCTCTATACTCCCGAGCCCGCTGCTCGCGGCATGCAGCCCGGTGTCGCCGACTGGATTTTCCGAAGCTGGCCAGCTCTGTTCGCTTCCGCGCTTGGTATGTGGCTGCTGCTGAGCGGCCCGATCGTGAATGCACCAAGGTGGGTTCAGAAGGGCGTGCGCCTGGCAATGGTGTTCTTCATCTATTCGGGTTTCCTGTTCCTGCTGCGATGGAATCCATTCTGGGCATGGATGAACTCGCTGGGGTTCACGAATCGAAATACCGACATGGGTTCTTAGAACGGTCGGGCGCAGACAGTTGTTGCTCGCTATGAGTTCCTGTACCTCGTAAATTCGAAAGGATTCTACCGGCGCGCTCGGAAGGGTGAAGCGTCCTCAGTGCCTGGTCTTCAGGCATCATACGAGCCGCCAGAAAAACCGGAGGTCGTGGTGTACTGACATCGCGAAGCTCCGGAATTGGCAGCGAGACGTGTTGTGGCGAAGCTGCTTGAAAAAGGATACATACAGTTAGCGTAAACCCAGACGGGGGCACAGCTTGCCTACGGTCTGTGCGGTCATTGTCATCGCGGACTCGTCGCGCCTGCCGGTTCGGCAACCGTGTGAGTACCGCGACCAGAAGTTGAACCGACGAACAAAGCCGGCGCGACCGACTCGAATTCAGGGGACGCAAACAGAATCGCGTGTGTCTTTTTCTCTCAGCCCGAAACTCGCACCCTTGAAAGCGGAGCGGAGGGGCTCGGTCCGGACACCGTCGTTTGTGGAACTTGCGGAGCCGCAGACGCTGCGGCCTTGGCTTTCCTCAGCAGGTGACGGCTCTCGGTCAGTAGGTTTTGGACTTCGGTGTCGCTGACCTGCCGGAAGTCTCTGTACCACTCGCCCACAGCGACGAAGAGCTCAGGCATCGCCAGACAGACAAGATGGTCGGCTTCCCTTCGCAGGCGCTCACAAGCCTGCCGGGATCCCACGGGGACCGCAATGGTCACTCCGGCGGGTTTGAGGCTCCGAATATAGTGCGCTGCGGCGGACATTGTGCTTCCCGTGGCAAGACCGTCGTCGACGAGAATCACGGAGCGGCGTTGAAGATCGAGTGCCGGCTTGCCCCCGCGATAGAGTCCTTCGCGGCGTT
>JANXQZ010000390.1 GCA_025353235.1 Bryobacterales bacterium | reverse complement strand
TCCGACCTGGCGAAGGCGATCGCGCAGTTTCGGGAAGTGATCGCGTCCGAGCCGACCATGGCGAGCGCTCACTACGATCTGGGCGTAGCGCTGAAACAAGAAGATCTGCTAGAGGAGGCGAAGGCGGAGTTGAAGGAGGCGATCGCGCTCGAACCGTCTTTGGCCGAGGCTCACTACACGCTAGGCATCCTGTATTGGCAGTCAGGCGAATTCGACCAGACGGTTGCCGAGATGCAGGCTGCTGCGAGTCTTCGTCCTGACAATGGAGAAGCGTTTTTCATGTTGGGCACGGCGCTGAAGCAGAAGGGCGATTTAGCGGGAGCCGAGTCGGCGTTGAGACAGGCGACGCGGCTGAATCCTGCCAATCCCGGCCCTTTCAATACGCTCGGGCAGGTGCTGCGCCAGAAGGGCGACATCGCTGGCAGCAAAGCCGCTTTTGCGGACGGGGCGATGGTCAAGCAGAGGGCTGAAGCGGACCAGGCCAATCTGTTGAGCAAAAAGCACTGATCGCGCCGTCTGCCTAATCCCCCCGACTATGCCATCTGAGCGATTGCGTAAGAGGGTACGTAGTGCTACGCTCTTGTAACACCCAGAGAAGGCGGAGTTCGGCAACATTCGCTCTGAGACGGCGTGTGATAGAGTAACTGGAACAATCGCTTGGAGGTGATAATGCCCGAATTCTATAAATTTCTAAACGCGAATACGCGATCCTGGAGCGCCCGTGCTCAAAAAGCGACCGGGATACTGGTTTTATCCGGAATCCTATGCATGCTTGCGCCTGTGCACTTAGTGGCCGCTCCGGAGCCAACGACTTCACGCGCAACAAACGTATCGGACCAAGTCCACGTAATGAACAGCGGCTTCGGCCGAAACCGCAGCACGAATGTATGGACCGCCACCCTGAAAGTCACGAATAAGAGCGCGGCTTTGATTAACGGCCCTGTGCAAGTGGTGCTCACCAACCTTTCGGCAAACGCCGCGATGGTGAACCAATCCGGGGTCCAAAACGGCAGTCCGTATATTACGGTTACGCCTGGCCCGCTGGCGGCTGGCGCCTCGGCTACCGTTGTGATTCAGTTTACAAACCCTTCAAACGGCTTCATCAACTTTACTCCAGTCACTTACTCGGGGAGCTTCATCAATGTGCAATAGGCTGTTTTCCAGAAGCTCAATAGCCGCTCTCGGGTTAGTGTTCCTGGCTGCGCTGGCAGCCGGATCCGCGACTGCGGCAGTGACCTATCAAGTGACCATAGACACCTCCTCCGTAAGCGGAACGGCGGGCAATCTGGATTTTCAATTCAATCCGGGGAACGCCAGCAGTCAGGCGGCGACTGTTACGCTGTCAAACTTCAACGGAGGCGGAGGGGTTGTAACCGGACCGCCTCAGGTGAGCGGCAATGTTACAGGCACGCTGCCGGGGAATCTGGTATTTGCGAATAATCCTTCAGCCCTCAACGAGTATTTCCAGCCTTTTACCTACGGTTCTCAAATTAGCTTCACCGTAACGTTGATGGGTCCGGCAATCGATAGCCCCGACGGACTCGCGACGGCAGGCAGTACCTTCGGCGTTGGACTTTACGACAACAGCTTTTTAATCCCGCAGCCTATCCTGACGAACCAGGGTGCTGGAAGCGGCTTTGCCGGTCAGATTGACATCAATCTAAACGGTTCCACCACAGCCACTGCGTTCCCGAACGCGAATAATGGGCCTTCCGTGGTCACCTTTACCCTTGGAAGCCCGTATTTCGTGCGCTACGCTTCGAACCTAAACCTTGGCGATTCAGTGATCGATATTACGAACACCGGTGCTTCGTCGACCACGGCGCTTCCCATTCAGAACGGGAATTTGTGCGTGAATGTGTACGCGTTCTCGCCGGACGAGCAGTTGGTATCCTGCTGCTCTTGCCTGCTGACGCCGGACGGCCTGGTTTCGCTCTCGGTGAAAAACGATTTGATCAGCAACACGCTGACTCCGGGCATGCCGACCTCGATTGTAGTGAAGCTGCTGGCATCGAACGGCGGAACGGCATTCAGTTCTTGCAACGCGGGTACGGTCGGGACGGGGACCAACCTGCTGGCTTCAGGCTTGGCAGCTTGGGGGACCACTCTGCATGCTCTGCCGGGGAATGCGGCCTACGGCGTCTCCGAGACTCCTTTCGTGGCCGCCACGCTGAGCGGAGCCGAGCTCGCCCGCATTACGACGCTCTGCAGCCTGATCCAATCGAACGGCAGCGGATACGGAATCTGCAAAGTTTGCCGACTGGGTGGCCAGGGAGCGAGCAAGCAGTAGTTAAGGCAAATAGAGCAGCACCAGTAAGTATTTTCGAAAAGAGGATCACATGAAACAACTATCGCGCCGCTGGTTTGCTAACCGTCTTCTTGCTCTATTCACGCTGACCTTGCTGTTAGGAGTCGGTGCCGGACGGGCGTTCGCCGATCAGTATTACTTGGCAACCGGCGCGGGCGGAATCGCTGGAAGCCTGTATTTGATTGACCCAACCACTGGAGCTCCGACGCAAACAATCGGCCCGCTAGTCGACACCCTAGGGAACGCTTACGGACTCACAGGCTTGGCGTTTCAACCGACTACCAACGTGTTGTACGGGTCCACAAGCTTTAGGTCGCCTACCGCCCCAGGTCATCTGGTCAGGGTCGACCCGGCGACAGCGTTGGTCACCGACATCGGCAGCTTCGGCCTCTCAGGCGGAGACACGATGGCCGACATCACATTTGATCGCACTACTGGAATTCTCTATGGAGCGCGCTCAGCGAGCGACGGCTGGCTGTACATCGTAAGTCTGGCGACTGGAGCAGCCACTAAAGTTGGGACCGGTACCCGCAGCGGCGGCAGTGAAGGGAACGGATTAGCGGCCAACTTCGCAGGAACGCTGTTCAACGTTCTGAACCGGACCGGGCTCTACGTAGTCAATAAGACCGACGGTACTGAGACGCTGGTAGGAGCTCTAATCGGCGGCCCGCAGCCGCCAGTTATCGACGCTATGGACTTCGACAGCTCCGGCGTCTTGTTTGGCATTCAGATCGCTAACACTGGTCTCGATCGCAATCCCAATCCGTTGCTTACCCACCTCGTTAAGATTAATACCTCCACTGCCGTTGTGACCGACGTCGGACCGACGGTAAACAACGCGGACGCGCTGGCCATCTTGTTTGGGTTCCCCGTCGGGGCCTACAAAATTCGCTATGCCGCAAACCTGAATATTGGGGACTCGGTGATCGATATTACCAACACCGGCGACTCGTCCACGACATCCCTTCCGATTCAGAACGGAAACCTCTGCGTGAACGCCTACACCTTTT
Source organism: Bryobacterales bacterium (assembly GCA_025353235.1). Classification (GTDB taxonomy): domain Bacteria; phylum Acidobacteriota; class Terriglobia; order Bryobacterales; family Bryobacteraceae; genus JANXQZ01. The sequence continues at coordinate 9,993 of JANXQZ010000390.1, read as the reverse complement.
CCCCGGACGAGCAGCTAGTCTCCTGCTGTTCCTGCCTGGTAACGCCAAACGGACTTGTTTCGCTTTCGGTCAAAAACGACCTCATCAGCAATACTTTGACCGCGGGCTCTCCCACGTCGGTAGTAGTGAAGTTGATCGCATCCAGCGGCGGAACCACATTTGGTTCCTGCAACGCCGGAACGGTGGGGGCGGGCACCAACCTCGTGGCTGCTGGACTAGCCGCTTGGGGCACCACGATTCACGCCCTGCCCGGAGCCGCCCCGAATACCTACGGCAACGCGGAAACCCCATTTGTGAATGCGACGCTCAGCACTGCGGAACTTACTCGCATCACCACGCTTTGCAGCTTGATCCAGGCGAACGGCAGCGGCTACGGAATTTGCAAGGTTTGCCGACTGGGCGGCCAGGGCGGGGCCAGACAGTAGTTAAAGAGGATTGACATGAATCAACTATCGCGCCGCTGGTTTGCTAACCGGCTTCTTGCTCTATTCACGCTGACCTTGCTGTTAGGTGTCGGTACGGGACGGGCGTTCGCCGATCAGTATTACTTGGCCACCGGTTCAAACGGAATTGACGGAAGCCTGTATCTGATCGATCCAACCACAGGCGCCCCGACGCAAACAATCGGCCCGTTGGTGGACGGTTTGGGGCATGCATACGGACTCACAGGCTTGGCTTTTCAGCCGGGCACTAACGTGTTGTACGGGTCCACAACCAATATTTCGACTACCGCTCCTGGTCATCTGGTGACAGTTGATCGGACCACGGGCTTGGTCACCGACATTGGTCCATTCTTTGCGCCAAGGGTTCTCGGCACCTTCGCAGACATCACGTTCGACCCGACAACGGGGATTCTATATGGGGCGCATGCGTCGGGGGGCGGAGTAGGACCCGACAACTGGCTTTACACCATAAATCTGGCCACCGGGAGTGCAACCAAAGTGGGCGTTGGAAGCCGACTTGAGATGGGGGGCGACGGATTAGCGGCCAACTCGGCAGGAATGCTATTCGCCACACCCGACGGCGAGTCTCCGAAGCCTACACTGCGATCCGTAGATAAAACCACCGGAAACGAAGTCATAATCGGCCCATTGACCGGAGGCCCTACGCCGCATGTCATTGATGCCATGAAGTTCAACGGCGCCGGAGTCTTGTTTGGCATTCAGACCAACCAATCATTGAGTCCGACGACAACGCATCTAGTGACGATCGATCCCGCGACTGCCCTGGTAACCAACATCGGACCCACGGTAGGAGACGCGGATGCGCTTGCTATCCTGTTTGCGTTTCCTGTTGGCGGCTACAAGATCCGCTATGCAGCAAATCTCAACATCGGGGACTCGGTGATCGATATCACCAACACCGGCGACTCATCCACGACATCCCTTCCGATTCAGAACGGAAACCTCTGCGTGAACGCCTACACCTTTTCCCCGGACGAGCAGCTAGTCTCCTGCTGTTCCTGCCTGGTAACGCCAAACGGACTTGTTTCGCTCTCGGTCAAAAACGACCTCATCAGCAATACTTTGACCGCAGGATCCCCCACCTCAGTAGTGGTGAAGTTGATCGCGTCCAGCGGCGGAACCACATTTGGATCCTGCAACGCCGGAACGGTGGGGGCGGGCACCAACATCGTGGCTGCTGGACTCGCCGCTTGGGGCACCACGATTCACGCCCTGCCCGGAGCCGCCCCGAATACCTACGGCAACGCGGAAACCCCATTTGTGACTGCCACGCTGAGCACTTCGGAACTTACTCGCATCACCACGCTTTGCAGCTTGATCCAGGCGAACGGCAGCGGCTACGGCATCTGCAAGGTTTGCCGCCTCGGTGGCCTTGGCGCGAACAAGCAGTAGTCAACCCAGTCACGAGCATACCGATGCCCGCCGAAATCGGTATGCTAAACTACAATTTCCGCGTTACCTCCAGGGAGTATTGTAGATGAAAATGAGCCTGCGGGCGGCCTTCGGAAACAAGGCTGGCGCGCTGGTCCTCTTGTGCGGCGCTGCCGTATCTGGACAGCGTGTCTACGGTCAAAATTTGCAACATGGCGTCATGTGGAAACAACCCACGGACGCGCCCTTGAACTCGCTCGGCGCTTTGCAAGACTCTTCCATTGCGCAGTTGACTTACTACGGCGGTCCAATCGTTCAGAACCCGGTGTTTGTCAACGTTTCCTGGGGGCCGAACGTGGCCCCCTACAGCACCCAGCTCGATGGCTTCGTGAACCAGGTGGCATGCTCGGCCGAGTGGACCAGCACCATGGCCCAATACACCGGCGGATCTGGACCCCTCACGCATATCGAGCCTGGAACTTTCTGGGGCTCAGTGGTGCTGGCTCCGGCTAGCAACGCGACCACTCTCGACGACGCCGCGATTAAAACCCAGGTTGCGAAGTGGATTGCCGATGGAAAGCTGCCGCCCAACGACGGCAATACGATCTATTCGATCCTGTTCCCGCCCGGCGTCAGAATCACGCAAGGCGGATCGTCGTCCTGTATCTCCGGCGGATTCTGCGCTTACCACGGTACAGCCGCCGGTGGAAACGGCAAGGACATTTTATATGCCGTATTGCCCGATCAGGGACCAGGTTCCGGATGCAACACGGGCTGCGGCAGCAGTTCGACCCTGCTGAATAACGTGACGTCGGTTTTGTCTCACGAGCTGGCTGAAATCATCACAGACCCTGAAGTGGGAATTGCCACGTATTTCGGGCCGCCGCTAGCCTGGTACGACGCCAAGAAAGGGGAGATCGGCGATATCTGCAACGCAAACCAGGGAACGCTGCTGGGTTGGACTGTCCAGAAAGAGTGGAGCAATGTGGACAACGCCTGCGTGACTCAGAGTCAAGGCTTTGCGATCAAAGCCGTAGCGGCTAGCATTGTCGCAGGTCAGAATGGGTCCACCGAGATCACGACTCAATCCATTGGAGTTGGCGCTCCCGTTTCGATAAACTTTGGGGTGGCGAGCCTCCCGGCGGGGGTCACGGCCAACTTTGGCGCTCCCGCGGCCGGTGCCGGCTCCTCGTCAACTCTCTTCCTGACCGTTGGTGCAGGGGCGCTGCCCGGTGTTTACTCGATTCCGGTAACCGGCACGTCGGGTGGAATCCAGCATGCCGCCACGTTGATGCTGACTATCGCTCCGGGCCAGCCGACGCAATCGCCATTTTCTCCGTCGTTCGGTGCTTATCAGGTCCGCTATGCGGCCAACCTGAATATTGGCGATTCGGTCATTGATCTCACCAACACGGGTGCCTCCTCAACGGTTGCAACTCCAACGCAGAACGGCAACCTGTGCGTGAATGCCTACATATTCTCGCCGGATGAACAGTTGGTTTCCTGCTGCGCCTGCCTGGTGACGCCAGACGCACTCCTTTCGCTTTCCGTGAACAACGACTTGCTCAGCAACACGCTGACTCCAGGCTCTCCGACTTCCGTGGTGGTCAAGCTGCTGGCAACCAATGGCGGATCTACCGCCAGTTCCTGCAATGCCGGCACTGCCGGGACGGGAACAAGTAGTTTGGCTAACGGCCTGTCCGCTTGGGGCACCACGCTGCACGCGTCGCCCAATGGCTACTCCACGGCAGAGACCCCGTTTGTGTCGGCCACTTTGAGCACCGTAGAGCTTACCCGCATTACCACTCTGTGCGGCCTGATTGAAGCCGACGGCAGCGGATACGGCATCTGCAAGTCCTGCAGGCTCGGGGGCCAGGGCGCGAGCAAGCAGTAGAATGACGAAGTATGACACTTGGCAGACGCGAGTTTTTGGCGGCAGGCATGGCCGTCTCCGCCTTACGGATTGACGCCCAAACCGAATCGTCCTGGGGCAGTCCGATCCTGGACATCCACTTGCATTTCAGCGATTCGAATCTCGATCACATCAATGGATGCGGTGTCGCGAAGGCCGTGCTCTTAACCCCGGTCAGCGTCGACGATCAGGCGAAAGCCAAGATGGCAAAGTATCCTGACCGCTTCGTGCGGTTCACTCGGGCTGACATCACCATGCCCGATGCCATCGACGGGATGCACCAAGCGGTCAAGAACGGAGCCATCGGACTCGGCGAGATCAAGTTCAAGCTTCCGCTGGACGGTCCGGAAATGCGCCGGGTCTATGATTTGGCAGCCGAACTCAGCGTCCCGGTGCTCATTCATTTCCAAGAGGTGGAGCATTTCGCGGGAGAGGGCCTGTTCAGCACTGGATTCACTCGGCTGCCTGCGATTCTCAAGGCGTATCCGAAGACCATCTTTATCGGACACGCCGATTATTTCTGGGCCAACATCAGCGCTGTCCTTCCCGGCGATGTTGCGTACCCAACCGGCAAAGTAAAGCCGGGCGGCCTGACAGATCGCATGCTCTCCGACTACCCAAATTTATACGGCGACTTGTCCGCGAATTCCGGTCGGAACGCACTGGCCCGCGATCCCGAGTTTACGTCCCGTTTTCTAGTCCAGCATCAGAGCAAGCTCATGTTCGGCAGCGACTGCAGTTGCAAGGACGGGCACGGTGCGGGTCAGGCCTCGAAGGAACCGCTGATTTGGGGCAAGTGCGTCGCCCGGGAGACCCTTGCGGCTCTCAAGGAGTTGGCTGCGCCGGAGGTGTTTCGTAAGATCACCTGGGGGAACGGGGTCAAGCTGCTGGGTTTGGAAGCATCCAACAGTCGAGCAAGAAACTCGTAAAAGTAACGGCTTGAGAATACTATGTGTAATGATTACGAGTAAATGCGCAGGTTACTTTTCCGAGTGATGACGGAGCGCTGAATGGCCATACCCGCACGGGTTCTCAGCATGCCCGCCAATGCTGGCGAACCGACTGTCCGCATTGCCGACATCCCTTCCCTCGACGGCCTCCGCGCCATATCGATCGTGCTTGTCCTCATAGGACATGCACTCAGCACCGGCCCCCATTCGTTTGGATTCCGAGCCTTGTTTCTGCACGCGGAACTGGGAGTGCGGGTTTTTTTTGTAATCTCTGGATTTCTCATTACTAGCCTCCTGCTCAAGGAGCGATCGCAGCCCGGAGGTATCTCGCTGCGGCTGTTCTACATTCGCCGTGCGTTAAGAATCCTGCCTGCGTTTTGCCTTTTCATCGGCTGCGTAGCGCTCCTGAGTATCTTCGGTGTTACGCCAGTACCAGCTTGGCTTTGGCTGTATGTCTTAACGTATACGGTGAACTTCGCCCCAACGATGCCTTGGGTGCTCGGCCATCTCTGGTCATTATCGGTGGAGGAGCAGTTTTACTTGCTATGGCCGCTGGTTGTGAGAGTTGCCAGGCCGAGGACATGCGCAGCCGTAGCAGTCCTCGCCATTTTCGCCAACCCCGCTGCTCATGCTCTGCACAGGCTCAGCGGCATCCACCTGCCTCTCTGGGCTTTCCCATTCGTTTGCGGGCCAATTGCGATGGGGTCCTTGCTTGCAATGGGGGCGCGCAAGGTTCGAAGCGCGTTTGTGTCCTCAAAGCTGCTGTCTGACTCCCGCATTCTCCTGCTTACAGTGCTGCTCATCGCCGCGCTTGACGTTGTCCCTCACAACTTGGGTGCGACTACGCTTGTTTCTCTTGGAATCCTTACAAATTGCCTTTTGACACTCTGCGTAGCACGGCTCGTATTTATTCCCACTGGCTTGGCAGGGCGGGTTCTCAATTCTGCACCGGTCGTTCTGATCGGAAAACTCAGCTACTCGCTATACTTGTGGCAGCAGCTATTCCTAAATTATCAGACCCCCCCAATTGTTCTTCCTTTCCCGCTAAACTTTGCGGCGATATTTGCAGCCGCTTCGGCTTGTTACTGGGGCCTGGAAGTCAGGTTCCTTGGGCTACGAAAGAAGTTCCGCAAGCAAGAGCAGCCTATAGATTCTGCCCGGCCCGCCGTAGCGTACCGTTAAGGATGCGCCATACTGAAATCAGGGGATGTATCGAGAGCTTTTCAAGGCAGTCGATCAGGGTGCCACGGTACTCACTGGCAGCGATCGGCTGGCTCGGTCCCTAGCGGAATCCTTCACCGCTTTTCAGCGCGATAAGGGTCGATCTGTTTGGGAGACACCCTCAATCTTGTCGCTCGGCGGCTATCTGCATCGCTGCTGGAGCGACTTAACTCTACAAGACGCGGAACCCGTGCCCATGCTGCTAAGTTCTGCTCAGGAACTGGCGATTTGGGAGAGCGTTATCCGGGATTCGCCTGCTGGGCAAGGGCTCCTGCGCGTACTGGAGACGGCTGAACGAGCGATGGACGCTTGGAAACTGGTCCATGCCTATCGTTTGCCGTTTCAGCGTAACGAGTTTTCGGCGAGCGATGACTGCGAAGCGTTCTTCGATTGGGCATCCGAGTTTGAACGCCGACGAAAGGTTCAGGGCTGGCTTGAATCGGCACGTTTGAGCGACGTTGTCGGCGATTCCATCAGCGATGGGATCATCCCGCGTCCCTTGTCTTTGTTTCTCGCGGGCTTCGATGATGTTACTCCTCAGCAGCGCGCCCTGTTTGATATTCTTGGAGCCGTCGTGGACCGGAATCATGTCGAGAGGGACTCTTCCGCCGCAACAGAGTGCTTTCGCGACACCGAGGATGAGATCCGGAACGCTGCTGCATGGGCCCGAGAGCGGCTGCAGAAAAACGCGTCGGCGCTGATTGGGATTGTGGTGCCGAATCTGGCGCAACTCCGCTCCAAGATCGAGCGGATCTTCTTAGCGGAGATGCATCCTGGCGCGAGCTTTCAGCCGATCCAGACCGCGTTCCATATTTCGCTAGGGGCTCCGCTGGCACAGCACTCAATCGTGCATGCCGCCTTGCTGACCTTGGATCTTACTGCTGGAGCGCTTCCACTGGAGCGCATGGGCATGCTGCTTCGATCACCCTATTTGCAGGGAGCGCGGGAGGAGCAGTCGGCTCGGGCGGGGCTGGATACCAAGCTTCGCCGTAGGGCGCCTCCCGTGGTCAGTATTGAGCAAGTGAAGGACTTTGCGGAGACATGTCCAATCCTCCATCGTGCTTTGGGAGACTTTCAGCAGGAGATCGGCGGAGGGACCGGAGAGCAGCCTGCGAGCCTTTGGAGCCGGACCTTTTCGCGGCTGCTGAAGGTTGCCGGATGGCCGGGCGACCGCACCCTTTCCAGTCGTGAATACCAGACCATGGAGGCCTGGAATGGGCTGCTTTCCACGCTGGCCAGCCTGGATGCCGTAGTTGGCCGCATGAGCCTGGGGAGCGCTCTCGACCGGCTTCGCAAACTCGCCGCGTCCGTAAGCTTTCAGGGCGAAGATGAGGGCGCGCCTGTGCAGATTATAGGTTTGCTGGAGGCTTCGGGTTTGCGTTTTGACCATTTATGTGTGATGGGTTTGCATGACGGCGCGATGCCTCCGCCAGCTCAGCCTAATCCTTTTCTGCCGCTTGCTCTGCAGCGCCAGCACCGGTTGCCGCACTCGTCGGCTGATCGGGAACTCGAGTTCAATACGAAGCTGATGAAGAGGCTTGGTCAAGCAGCTCCAGAGGTCGTATTCAGTTATCCGCAGTGGGAAGGCGATCAGGGGTTGGGAGCGAGTCCGCTGCTTCCTTCCACGCAGGTAGAATTTCGCGCTTTCGCCCCCAAAGCTCGCTCCTGGATCGATTCGATTCGGTCCGCCGCCGCGTCGGAGAGCCTGGATGATTCGACTGCGTCCGAGCTGCCGATGAATTCCGAGCAACGCGGGGGCACCTATGTATTGCGGGACATGGCTGCATGCGCCTTTCGCGCGTTCGCAAAGTACAGGCTGAATGCCCGACCTCTGGATGAAGCCGATCTAGGGCTCAGTGCGCTCGAACGAGGCACCGCCGTACACAAGGCCCTGGAGTTGATTTGGAGGGAGTTGAAGACTCACCACGCATTGTGCTCGCGCAGTTCGCGAGAATTGCAAGCGCTTGTGGATCGATGTGTCGGGATCGCGCTCAGAGACAGCAAGAGTCTTGGCCGATCGCTGGAGCAATGGCGTTTGGAACGGCTGCTCACCGAATGGCTCGAACTCGAAAAAGGCCGACCCCCGTTTACAGTCGTGGGCTTTGAAGACGAGTTGGCCATCACCATCGGCGGACTTAAGATCGAGACGCGCATCGACAGGGTGGACGAGTTGCCGGATGGACGACGCGTGATTTTGGATTATAAGACAGGAGTCTTGAAAACCTCGGCATGGTCGAGCGAGAGGCCGGACGAGCCGCAGGTGCCGCTCTACTGCGCCCACAGCGTATGCACCACTGCCGCCGCTGCTTTTGCGAAAGTGCGGAAAGGCGATCTGCAACTGATCGGCGTAAGCGACAACGGAGAACTCGGCAAGCTGCGGCCGATGAAGGTGGAGAAAGGTGCGCGGGTTTCCGAACTCATTGAAGACTGGCGGCGAGTAGTGGAGAAACTGGCCAATGATTTTCGGACTGGCCAGGCGCAGGTGAACCCGAAGAGCCGGTCCACTTGCGAGTACTGCGGCCTCACGGCGCTGTGCCGCGTGCGGGACGTGCAGGTGGCGGAAGAGGCCGATGATTGAAGACTTGGCCGTGCGCCGCCGCGCGCTCGACCCCTCGGCTTCGTTCATTGTGCAGGCTCCGGCCGGGTCGGGCAAGACTGAACTACTGATCCAACGCTACTTGAAACTGCTCGCGCGCGTGGACTCTCCCGAATCCGTGGTCGCCATCACGTTTACCAAGAAAGCCGCAGGCGAGATGCGCGCCCGAGTGCTGGAGGCGCTGGGGACAGCGGCTAGCGGCGTTATCCCAGACGCGCCTCACGAGCGCGAGACCTTTGAACTCGCGTCAGATGCTTTGACTCGCGATGCCGCCAGCGATTGGCACCTGTTGACTAACCCCGCTCAACTGCGAATCCAAACCATCGATGCTTTGTCCGCCTCCATCACGCGTCAGATGCCTTGGCTGGCTCGCTTCGGTGCTCTGCCAGAGATCACCGAGAAGGCCAGCGATCTCTACCATGAGGCCGCTCGCCACACTCTCAGGATGGTAGAGATGGAGGAGCGCTCCGGGGTGCACGGTTCGCTCTCCCTGCTGCTGCTTCACCTCGACAACAACTTCAGAAGCGCTGAAACTCTACTGGCCAGCATGCTGGAAAGACGCGATCAGTGGCTGCGCCATACGGGGGTGAACCCCGACCTGGCCCGCGTGCGCGCTGAGTTGGAACATTCTCTCAGCGCGTTGATCGAACGGGAACTGATCGCTCTGCGCGACTCGATTCCATCTGAGGCAGTCCGCGATATCCTTTGCATGCTGGAGTTGGACGAGCTTCCTCAGCCCACCGCTGACCACCTGCAGGATTGGGTTCGCTTGGCTGACCTGGTTTTAACGAAAGATGGCAGCCTGCGAAAGAGAGCGCCCCCCGATATGTCGCGGGAACGGTGCGCTCGCCTCTTCCTGCTGCTTGGGCGGGACGATGCGCTGCTGGCCCGCTTGAAAGAGCTTCGTCGTCTGCCGCCTTCCAAGTTCAGCGATACGCAGTGGCGGACCATGGAAGCGCTGGTAGACACGCTGCCCAAGGCTGTCGCGCAATTGCAACTCGTGTTTCGAGAGCGAGGCCGGGTTGATTTCGCGGAGCTTTCCATTCGTGCGTCGGACGCGCTGGGACGGCTGGAATCGCCTGCCGATCTGGCGCTCTCGTTAGGCTATCGAATCCGGCATTTGTTGGTGGATGAATTTCAGGACACGTCGTACACGCAGTTCGATTTGTTGAGAAAGCTCACGGCAGCTTGGGAGCCCGAAGATGGCCATTCGTTGTTCCTGGTAGGCGATCCCATGCAGTCGATTTACCGGTTCCGTGAAGCCGACGTGAGTCTTTTTTTGAAGGCGCGGCGCGAGGGCCTTGGCGCCGTGCAATTGGAGTCTCTCGCGCTCACTACGAATTTCCGCTCGGACCCGGCAATAGTGGAGTGGGTCAACCAGACCTTCTCCCAGGTGCTGCCAGCGCACGAGGACATTGGCCGAGGAGCGGTGAGCTACAGTGCATCGGTCGCGTATCGCACCGGCTCCATGATCGACGC
>JANXQZ010001147.1 GCA_025353235.1 Bryobacterales bacterium | reverse complement strand
GCGCGCATGCCGCTCGACACTCCCGTCGAGATCAGCGCCATCGCGATTCGCGACCGCCGCTCTCGAACCGCGCTCAACTTGCCCCGGGGCAATTCTCCCGTTCCTCTCTCGTCCGGTATTCTGACGCCCGATCGCATCTTCCTCTCCGGAATTCTCGGCCGCGATTCCGAAAGAGGCGTCACTCCGTCCGAGCCGCAAGCGCAGATCGAGATCGCGCTCAAACGCTTGAGACAAGCGCTCAGCGCAGCGAAGTCGGACACCTCGGCTCTGGTTTATGTCAACGCATACCGCACTCCAAAGATGCCCCAAGCTTCGCTAGAAAGTGCGTTGCGCGCGGCTGTTCCCCATGCGGCGATCTCCGTGGTGGATGTCTCCGCGCTGCCTTTCGATGTCAGCGTCGGGATCACCGGCGTGGCGGCACGCGAGGCGAAACAGAAGAGAGTCTATGAGCAAGGGGGAGTGACTCGGTGCGCGGCCGCAGGCGACACCGTCTACTGTGCAGCTCAAGGCGGGATGGCTGTAGGCGATGCCTTTAAGACAATCGATATTGGCCTAAAAGCGCTGGGAACCAATCTTACCCGCGCAGTGGCGAATACCGTTTACCTGGGAGACATTGAAAACTTTACGACGATGAACGCGGCCTACGCACTCGCGTTTCCGGCACCTCCCCCTACGCGCACCACCGTCCAACCCATGCCGCCCGGAGACAGCGTGAGGGTTGTTGTTGTGGCCGTTAAGTAGCGTCAGCGATCTCGCGGCCCTCAATCTCAAGCAGCCGGTTATATTTAGACAGCCGCTCGGACCGCGTGATGGATCCGATCTTGATCTGTCCCGCGCCGGACGCCACCGCCAAGTCCGCCAGAAAGCTGTCCTCGGTTTCGCCGGATCGCGCCGACACCACCGCGCGGTAGCCCGCCTCTCTGGCCATGCGCAGCACCTCGAACGTCTCCGTCAGCGTCCCGATCTGGTTCATCTTTACCAGGACGGAGTTCGCGGCTCTCAGTTCTACTCCATGCGCCAGCCGTTTCGGATTGGTGGTGAATAGATCGTCTCCGATGAGTTGAACTTTTTCTCCTAGCCGCTGAGTGAGCGCGACCCATCCCTCCCAATCGTCTTGATCCAGCCCGTCTTCGATGGAGACTACCGGGTAACGATCAACCCACGAGGCTAAGAGATCGATCATCTCGTGTCGCTTCAGAGTGCGCTGTTCGCTGGTGAGGCGATAACTGTTGCCCACTCGGAAGTGAGACGACGCTACATCGATCGCGATCGACACGTTGCTCTCCAGCCCGTCCATGGCGATTGCAGCGGTGAGCGCTTCGAGCGCCGCCTCGTTGCTCTCGAGAGCGGGTCCCCAACCTCCCTCGTCGGCGACACCGGTGAGACGATACCCTTTTTGAACGAGCCAGTTTCTTGTTGCATGGTGAATCGCCACCAATGCTTCCAGCGAATCGGCAAGTGTTTGGAATCCGTGCGGGACCGCTAAAAAATCCTGCACTTCGATTAAGCCGCCCGCATGCAGTCCGCCCGAGATCATGTTTACCATGGGAACAGGCATGCTTGGCTCCGCTCCCGAAGGCAGCGAGGCCCAGAGCGGGATGCGCTCTTCGTTCGCAACTGCTCTGGCATAGGCACAGGACACGCCGAGGATGGCATTGGCGCCCAGCCTGGATTTATCCGGCGTGCCGTCCAGTTCAATCATCCGCTGATCGAGATCGGCTTGGCTGTCGAAGCTGTCACCGACAAGGGCCCCGCCCAGAACCTGCTTCACGTGGGTGACCGCCTTCCTCACTCCTTTGCCGCGATAGCGATGCGGATCGCCATCGCGCAGTTCCACTGCTTCATGTTTCCCCGTCGATGCGCCCGAAGGAACCTGTGCGCGCCCGAGGTCTCCGCCTGCAAGCGCGACCGTGACGCTCAGGGTCGGATTCCCGCGCGAGTCTAGAATTTCGAAAGCATCGACCGCCTTGATCTTAGGCATTCCGCCAGCGCACTCCCGCGTCCAGCGACTTCTTGGCGTACTCGAAACTGCGCTCCAAGTCCACGCGTTGCTGCTCGCGAAGCGCTGCCACGTAAGCCTCGGGAGGGTTCTTCACTCCGTCTTCCACGATCATGAATCCGTTGAAGGGGTGACCCTGCTTCGCGAGCGAAACAAACCTCGCGAACTCCGCCGCTCTCGCATTTGGCAGCATTTTCCAGAAATCCGCTTCGAGATAGGGCACGATTCGAGGCGGACGTCCGGTGATCACCTCCAGTTGCATGCTCGCATTCGGGCAGAGCTCCCGATAGCGTGCGACGAAGCGCTTGAAGTCGATGGTGCCGTCTCCCAGGGTGACCCACTGTGCGGCCGCGCCTCGGGGATGTTCATACACGACTGAGTCGCGAATATGCGTGGTCACCACGTAGGGCGCTAGCACTTCGAGAGCGAGCAGCGGGTCTTCCGCCACCCACATCGGGTTTCCCGAGTCGAGGCAAGCAGCCACGTAATCCTTCCCCGCTTCTTCGATGATGGTCCGGACCTCGCGGGCCTGCATGTCGCCCGCGTGATTCTCGAGCGCGATCTTCACGCCGAGATCTTGCGCCTGCGTTCGCGCGGATTTGAACAGCGCGATGGTGCTATCCATCAACCTCTCGATGGGAATGGCCGGCTTGGTGGCGGTCCCAAATCGATCGTCGCTGCTTCCCATAAAACAGCGCATCGACGTGGCTCCGATTGCCTTGGCCACCCTCAAACCCTTCACCAAGTTCTGGGTCGGATCGCCGCTCTTGGCTGACCAGCTATGTGAAACGGGGCAGATGCATCCCATGCCGCCATCTAGAACGATGCCCGCCGAAGCCGCGTGGGAGTTCACTTTGGCGAGGTACGCGGGTTCCAGGCTTTCGTAATCGTCGAGGCCGGAGATTTGAAGCGTGTCGAGTTTCTGGGCGGCTGCGTAGTCGATCAACTGCAGCGCCTTCCACTTGAATGCGCGCAGCGAGTAGGTATCGAAGCCGAGCCGGAGGAAGGGGAGCATCCCTCCAATGTTAACCTCGCGCTCCGAAAAAATGGCCCCGATTTCTCGGGGCCGCTGTCTAAACTCGAAATTTGCGATCACCCTTTGCGGGTGGATGCCACTACTTCTTTTTCTTGGTTGCCGGTTTCTTCGTGGCTTTTTTCGCTACTGCTTTCTTGGTTGCGTACTTCATCGATTGATTCTCCCTAACATCTAAATTTATGATCGTCGAGATCACAGTGTGATTCATATATAAGATTGTTTGCGATCAAAGTCAAGAGAAAAATGCGCTCTTGCGAACTTCGAAGATGCTTCGCGTGCAAGATGAGACGAAAATCATTTGAGAAGGTAAATGTTTCCTTTGAAAAACGACAATATTGCGTTACGATCAGCGCAGATGCATAGCCGAGCGGCACTGCTTTCGTTGCACGCGATCTTCCTTGTAGCTGCTTGCCTGTCGAGCTGCGCGAAGAAGAAGCACATGGTCTCGCGACTGCCTGCCTCGGCAGCTCGGGTCTCTTCCACGGAGGTTGGGCTCGCGAGTTGGTATGGCTATCCGTATCACGGACGTGTTGCGGCGAACGGCGAGGTTTATGACATGGAGAAGATGACTGCGGCGCATCGCACGCTCCCGTTTGGCACCTGGGTCCGCGTTACGAATATGCAGAACGGAAAGACGGTAGAGGTCCGGATCACGGATCGCGGTCCGTTCATTGCGGGACGGGTGATCGATCTTTCGCGCGCCGCGGCGCGGGACATCGAGCTGATTGGTCCAGGCGTGGCGCAGGTACGGATCGATCTGATTGCTTCACGGTCCGCTCCTGCTATGCTGCCGTTGCCCGGGCCGTCGGCTGCTCCGGTAATTGCCGGATGGTTCGCGGTGCAGGTGGGCGCGTTCCAGGATCGAGAGCGCGCCGAGAGCCTGCGTGCCGAACTCGGGCGGCAGTATGGAACGGCGCGCGTGGTGTATCGAGATGGCAAGCCCGCGATGTGGCGCGTGCTGGTGGGCATCGAGAAGACGATGGATGCGGCGAACTTGCTTGCTCAGAAGCTGCAGGTTGAGGTGGGATCGGGCTTCGTGGTTCGTCTGGATGATGTGGTTGTGACTGCTCCAGCACGGGCCGATTGACAATAGGCCGCGGGTTGACAACCTGCCCTACTGCTTGGCGCGCCTCGCTTCGAAGCTTACGTGCGACGTCCCTTCTCTGCCCACGCCTTGGGTGTCGCCCAGGGTTCCGCGTCTGGTTCATGCATCGGTGCGCCGCGCGCGATCAACAGCTCCACCAATTCTTTGCGCCCCCAACGATATGCCCAGCCCAGCGGCGTGGATTTCAGCAGGTCATCTCGCAGGTCAAGCCTGGCTCCGTGATCGAGCAGCATGGATGCGAAGCGTGCGCGCTCCGGTCCGCTCACGCTGCCATGCCACCCGGCCGCGAAATGCAGGACGGTGGCCCCGAACCGGGATACGTTCGGGTCGACTCCATGTTTCAGCAGCGCCAGCATGCATCGGAGACTGCCCACTCCGCGAATTGGCTGAATGAGGATCCAGTGCCAGCGCGGGTCGTCTCTTCGCCAGTTTAGATGAGGGAGCGCCAACTCGAGGATGGCGGCGCATCCGTGGTCCGCTGCTGACCAGGCTAACTCGCTCGCGAGTGCTTCGCTCGGGTCGTTTGCCAGCAGATGGCGGGCTGCTTCGACATCGTGCGCCTCGGCGAGCATATACGGTTGCGGCTTTGCGCCTCGCTCCAAGAGCAGGCGCTTGACCGAGTCATCCTCATGATCCCACGCGTTACGTAGCGGCCAACCGGACGCGTACACGTTCGCGTTGGGGTCGGCTCCGCGATCCAGGAGAAGTTTTGCGATCTCGATGTGTCCTGCCAAGGCCGCGTGCCACAGCGGTGTGCCCCAGCTTAGGGTGGGCTCTTCCAGCTCAGTCAGCATGACGCGTTCGTCCACGTCTGCGCCGAGATCGAGCAGGAGTCTGACGATTTCAGTGTGACTGTGCTTGACTGCGAGGGTGAGTAGTCCTCCGGTTCTCCAATCTATTTCGCTGAGCAGCGCCGGATTTTGGCTGACGAGTTTATGGATGATTGGCTCGTCGGCCAACGCTACGGCTGCTCGGCTGGTTACTTCGGCTCCATGATCTAGCAGAAGCTTGGCTGTGGCTGGGAATTTCTCCGGATCAGCGGGGAGTGCTGCGCAGTCGAGTGGGGTGAAGCCGCGGACGTCTTGCTTTCGTACGTTGGCGCGCCGGTGCAAGAGCCACGCTACTAGGTCTTCATTGGTCTCTTGTGCGGCGATATGGAGCGGTGTGCGGCCGTTGCGGTCACAGGCTTGGATGAGGGAGGCGTCGGATTCTAGCAGGCGGATGGCTTCGGCGTTATCGCCGTTGGTGATGGCTTGGTGGATTTGGTCTTGCAGTGGGGAGATGGTGGCGTTGGGGCAGCTCAGTTCTTCGCGGCGCAGGCGCTCTTCTTGCTCGATGATTTCTACGATGTCGTGGTAGTCACGATCTTTGGCGATGGTTAGCGCGGAGGTTGCTTCACGGTGGGGGTAGATCCCTTTGCGAGGGTCGGCCCCGGCTTCCATGAGAAGCTTCACCATTGATGCATTGCGGTTCAGGACTGCGTAGTGGAGGACTCGGTGTTCGTCGTTGCCGCTCATGTCTGTGTGGATCAGTTCCGGGCGGGCGTTGAGGAGGAGGCGGACTTGGGGTTCATTGCCTGCTTGGACGGCGTCGGCTAGGTTTGCGATTGTCATGCTGATTCGGTTAAGGAATTCGATCCCCTGGTAGAAAGGCCTTTTCCGCCAACCGGACCATCACAGAAGAATCCTTGCCGATGGAACACCAGCATCACGGGGTTGGCGAATTTCCGCGAACGCCTCGCGGATGGTATGAATGCTCTCGTCTCCGTCCGATTAGACTGACTTGCGGGCTTCATCGGCGCGGCTCTTCAGCAGAGCGCGGCGGCGGGTTTCGTGACGCCACCGATCTGCTGGGAGAGATAGGGGGTCTGTTCGAGCAGCGAGTAGACGGAGCTGCTGTCGAGCACCAGAAGTTCCAGATCCTCGAGTGCGGTGACAGTTGCGTCGCTGGGGGCGCTGGCGAGAATGGATTTTTCACCGAAGGAATTCTCCGCGTTCCAGCCGGGCGACCTCGACGTCCTGGCCAGCGCCGTTGCGGGCGGTTAAGACTACTTTGCCACGGACGATCAGATGGAGGCCGTGTAAACGCTGGCCTTCCTTGACCACTTGCTCGCCGCGGGCATAGCGCCGAACCGTGCCCCCAGAGAGATTCTTGGAGATGTCGGAACCACCGAGGCCCAAATGCGGAAAGGCGTTGAGAGTATCCGGCGAGAATGACGGTTCCTCCAACTTGTCCGTGGATTGCAGGACCACCAGATGGGTGTGAATGGGATACGGCATGGTGAGGCCCTCTCTGCGGGCGGCATACCAGACCAGAGTTCTGAACTCATCGGCGAGATCCTTCACGTTAGCAAAATCCAGGGTCGGGAGTTTCACTTCATATTCGATGTTGGAGTCGCCGAAATCGTGCAATCTGACTTGGGAGGAGGGTCGGAAACTACTCCACTCGTGCGCCTGGCGGCTTCAAGGAGCACCAGTTTAACCTTGTTCGGGGCGTCGTCGCAAGAGAAATGCAGCTTTACCGACTCTTTATGCAGAGGGCTGGAGCCGGTGAAATTGATGAACATGCCTTTGGCGAGCATGGAGTTGGGGACCACAACCAGATTATTGTCTCTGGTCCGCAAGTGCACTGAGCGCCAATTGGACTCGACGACCTTGCCGACGTTGTCCCCGATCTTCACCCAATCGCCCAGGCCGATAGGCCTTTCTATCATGAGCATGATGCCGTTGAAGAAGTTGCCGACGGGCTCCTGAAGCGCTAAACCGAAGACCAGCGAGCCCACATACTTCGATTGAAGCCACCGCAAAAGAGAGGTGACGGTGCACTGGAGCGTATCGTGGCGCCTGGGCAGATGCTGATCTTTGTCAGCGGCCATCATCCAATCCTCGGCACGCAAATGCCGTCTTTCCTAGATCCGGCGCTGAATTCCCGTGCTGAACTGGCACCGGCGACCGGGTTCATCGCGCTAGAGGACGGCAAGCTTATTCCGCAACGTGCCGAGAATCGAACCCGGCACGTCATCAGGGCGACCCAAGCGAGAAGATCAGGTTGCTGTAATGCTACTTCGGGGCCAGCAGAGCCAGAACCGCCTGTGTGAAGCCGTCCACGAATGCTTTCCCGCCTGTTGAGAGATTATCGGCCGTCATGTAATCGAGCGCGATATCTGGGCGAACGCCAATATTCTCGATATAAGGCGCAGCCGGATAGTCTGGGTTTGCGATCGGTTTCGAGCGAAGCAGCCGTTGCACGGTCACGCTGGTGGACGCTTCCGAGTAAATACCGGTCGCGATGTCCATGCGACCTCCGCCCAGTCCTCCAGTTACGTACCCAAACACCGGGCCGCGATTCATATCCTGGAAGGCTGCCGCGAAGAGCTCAGCCGCCGAGAAACTCGCGTCGTCCGCAAGGCAAAGTATGGGCTTGTTATAGCCAACCGGCTTGCCAGCGCTGTCGAGAACAGCCGGATGGGTGAAGGAAAGGAAGCTTGGGTCCGAAGGATCCACCGACAAGCCGTAGTCGATTGGAAGCGGGCCTGTCATTCCGCGATTTTCCTGGTATGCTCTGCGGATCTCGTCGCGATAGGCAGTAAGAAGGTTCAATTGCCATTGCTCCAGACCGGATTGAGCGCCTGAATCGAGCAATTGGTTAATTGACACGATGTCCAAATACTGCGGACGCACATTCATGCCCGCGTGCGTATACGGCTTATCGGAGAGGCGGTCGAGCAACTGCAGCCCGTAAAATCCAAATCCGCCGGGGTTGCGCGTGACATCCACCACTAGCGCATCGGTGTTCTGCTTCAGGTAGACGATCTCCCTCTGGAACTGCGCGACCGCAGAGTCGATAGTAGTAAAGTCGCCCACGCAGCCATCGGGGCAGAAATCGGCAATGCGGATTAGCCCGATAGTCGAACTACCCGATGTGTAAGTCCCAGAGAAGAAAAAGTCGCTAGACCTGGTGCCAAGACGCTGTTTAAACGTTGCAGGCAGTCCGCGGCGGTAAATGGGTGTGATTGCGCCGATCCCGTAATAAGCTTCGGGCTTGAGCATCAACTGAAAGCGCTTGGTGAGGGTACGGTAGAATTTCTGCACAGCGCTACTGATGACGGGTTCTGAATCCACGGCAGGATCGGGTTCCACTGGATGAGGCTTAACGCGACGAGTGGCTTCTGCTTCTCCCTTTTCGAGCACAGCGCGGCCAGCCGCTCTTGAATATGGATTCGGCACCGGGCCGATGGACGTGAAGGGCGTGCCTGACTTCACCCACTTGATCGTGAGATTCTTCAGAACGCCGTCAGCTCCACGCAGCACGACAGCCGCTGTGTCGCCAACGATGGCAGCGCGAGGGTTAATGCTTTGAGGGCGGATAGAGCTGAAATCCACACCATCGCGGCGCGTTGAGCGAGCACTGCCGTCCTGATAATATTTGGCAAAATCTTGGATGTAATCTTCTGGCGTTTTCCCGTCTACCGAAACAAGCTCGTCTCCCATCTGGATGTTGAAGCCCCGCGCAGGCAGAGCGGTTCGGTCGATTGCATCCACCAATGCCTTGCCATCGTACAGGTCGACTCTGAAGCGCAGGTCGGCCACGAAATCGGAAGGGTTGAGATACGTGTCGTGGCCGTCTTTCAAACTCGCTACGTACTGCGCCGCGACCTCGTAGTAGCCAAGATCGTCCGTGGTCGCGGCCAACCGGTCGAGCCACGGTTTGATGTTCAGCAGATCGAAACCGATCGCATCCCGCTTCCATTCATAAAAGGCGTAATCTTTGTCGTAAAGGGCCACGAGTTGCCGGAAATCATCCTGTTTTTGCGAGAGCGTCATCTGCGCGAAGGAAGGAATAATGGAAAATAAAATGAACGTTGCTGCCGCTAAGAGCCGCATGTTTCTCCTGAAAGTACCGATGCTCGGATGGTAACAAACCTAACAGAGGCGGTATGATGCTTGCACGCGCCTATGAGACTTGTCTACGCCTTTCTGATCGCTTCCGTTGCATTTGCTTCCGAGAAAGTCGAGTTGCTGAGAGACGACTTCTGGGTGGCCCACATCTTTGCGAAAACGCCGGCCGGCGCTGCGTTCGCGTCCGGGTACGCCCAAGCAGAGGATCGCCTGGAAGAGTTGATGCGAAATTATCGCAAGTCCGAAGGGACTATGGCCGAGGCGTTCGGGCCGGAGTGGTACCGTCACGATGTTCTCCAGCGAATGTGGGGCCATCGGCGAGTGGCTGAAGAGCACTACCGGGAGTTGACCCCGCTCGCGCGATCGGTGATCGAAGCATACTGCGCCGGAGTGAACCATTACATTGACGAGCATCCTTCTGAACTGCCATCGTGGGGCTTCCGGATCAAGCCCTGGCAAGTGGTTGCTTACAGCCGCTACACGATCTGGAACTGGCACCAAAACGACGCGGCTGCAGACTTGAAGCGCGGCGGAATCGAGCCAGATCCGATCCCCTATCTAGGATCCAACGAGATGCTGATCGCACCTTGGCGCACTGCGGCGAAGGCACCGATTGCCGTGATCGACCCGCACCTGAGCTGGTATGGCGAGACCCGTTATTTCGAGATGCGTGTATACGGCGGAGACCTCGCCTATTCGGGCGGAACGCGCCTCGGCTTGCCTTTCCCCACTTTAGGACACAGCAAATATGTCTCGATCGCGATGACCACCGGAGGCCCTGACACGGGAGACACATTCGAGGAGGAGATCGCCGACGGCAAGTACAAGTTCAACGGCGCGTGGCGTCCCCTCACCCTGATCCA